>JAEZDR010000005.1 GCA_023433265.1 Bacteroidota bacterium
GTATACTGATGCATTAACTGTTTTCAACGACGTTATGGTACACGGAAAAACCAATCAGTTAGTAAAATATGACCTGTACCCAGATTACCATACAAATTTTAACGCTGATAAAGAAAACGGTTCCGAGTGGGTGTGGGGCGTTCAGCATTCTGCAAACGATGGATTAGCGGGAGTGAACCCGGCCAATGCCAGCCACGACATGGTTTATATCAGCACTCAGAACAGCGCAACTGGTGGCAGAGGATATGGCTTTTTTACTCCCACCCATTGGTTTGTTGCGCACTTCAGGGTAGATGAAAATGGGTTGCCTTACCTTAATAATATCAACCCTGAACCTGTAAAACATGATGAAGGATTGAGTTCTGTTGACCCCTTTACTCCCGAAACAGGTACACTGGATCCGCGATTAGACTGGACTGTAGGTCGGCGTGGCATTCCTTTTCTTGATTACGGTATTATGCCCGGAAGGAACTGGATTCGCGATCAGGCTTCGAGCGGACCTTACATGAGTAAAAAGTTTTTTACGCTGGGTAAAGATAATGGTAAGTATACTGCAGGAAGAACGAATAACGCGCTTAATATAGCATTAATACGTTATGCAGATGTAATTCTGATGACTGCAGAACTCGAGGCGAGGATTGGTAGTCTTGATCGGGCACGTGTTTTGGTCAACATGGTGCGGAACAGAATGGCTACTAATACGGACAGTCCGGAAAATTGGGTTAAAACGGCCGATGGCGAAAATGCAGCTAACTATAAGATCGGCCTTTATCCAGCCGGGTCTCCTGCCTTTTCGTCGCCTGAGAAAGCCTTGCAAACAATTCTTAACGAACGTCTTCTGGAACTAGGTTTAGAAGGTCATGCTGCCTACGATATAGTTCGATTTGGGATGGCAGATAATACCACCGATGTAACTTATTTCAATAACTTCCTTGCTTATGAATCTAAGTATCGCGGCTATTTAAGTGGCGCTCAGTATACAAAAGAGAAAGGAATCATTCCAATCCCTCAAAAAGCAATTGACAATAGTGTTGCAGATGGAAAGGTTACCTTAAAGCAGAATCCAGGTTATTAATTTCTCGGGAGCTATATTGTATAATCACTGCTTGCTATACAATATAGCTCCTATAATTTTTATCTTAAATATTTCATTAGTGCCTCATGAGTAGAAAATTGATATCGGCAACCCTGGTGCTGTTGCTTTTTGTTAGCACGGCGATGGGCCAGGAAGAAAACAATAAAAAAAGATACAAAAGAGCTAAGAACATCATCCTGATGATTGGCGATGGTATGAGTGCGACGCAAATCTATGCAGGCTTAACTGCTAAAAAAGCTCCTTTACACCTTGAAAGAGTAAAATTCATAGGCTTTTCCAAAACAAATTCTACCCGGTATGTTACCGACTCAGGAGCAGGTGCAACCGCCTTTGCGACGGGGCACAAAACCTATAACGGAGCGATCAGCGTTGATTCCACAGGAAAGACAGTTCCCACAATTCTTGAAATTGCAGAACAGCATGGCCTATCTACGGGGCTTGTTGCCACTACCGATATTACAGATGCTACGCCAGCTTCTTTTACAGCACACCAACCTTCGCGAAAGCTTCAGCAGGAAATTGCAGCAGAGTTTTTGAATTCGGGAGTGGACGTATTTATAGGAGCAGGATACGAACATTTCACGCAACGAAAAGATGGAAAAGATCTGACGGCTGATTTAAAAGAAAAGGGTTATCAGGTGTCAACCGATATAGACGAGATCACGGGTTTCACTACTGGAAAAGTGGCAGGGTTTCTTAAAGAAAAGCCCTTTAGTGAAAGAGGCGATCAGCTTAGCCGAACAGCATTATCTGCAATCAATATTCTCAAGCAGAATAAAAATGGGTTCTTCCTTATGGTTGAGGGCTCGAAGATCGACGATGGGGGACATGGAAATAATCTGAACGTAGTTCTGGACGAAATGATAGACTTCGATAATGCTATTGGCAAAGTGCTCGAATTTGCAGAAAAAGACGGCAATACACTTGTTATCATAACTGGCGATCATGAAACGGGAGGTCTGACTCTTACAGGCGGAAACATTACTACAGGAGAAGTTGAAGGCAGGTTTTCTACAAAGGGGCATACAGGTGTTATGATTCCCGTATTTGCTTTTGGCCCGGGTGCAGAAGCATTTGCTGGTATCTATCACAATAATTTTATCTTTTACAAAATGATGTCGGCCTTCAGGTTCAATTAATTTTTCAAGAAATAAGAGTTTTGGTGTGTTACAAATGAAATTAAGAGCAATACTGCTTTATTCTTCTACTTACTTGTTTTTTACTGCTTCTGCACAGGTTAATATACAGGTAGTTTCATTACCTCGCCCTAAGTTGGTTGTAGGTATCATGGTTGATCAGATGAGATGGGATTACCTGTACAGGTATTATGATCGTTATGAGACGGGAGGATTTAAACGCTTGCTGAACGAGGGTTTCTCCTGTGAAAATACTCATATTAATTACAGCGCGAGCGTTACGGGAATAGGACATGCTTCCGTATATACAGGGTCTGTACCTGCTGTTCATGGTATCGCCGGAAATGAATTTATCGTACAGGCCACAGGTGAAGTTCGATACTGTTCAGGTGACTCAACTGTACGAACTGTAGGAAGCGCTAATGAGAGGGTGGGGAAAATGTCTCCAAGAAATATGCTTTCTTCAACTATTGGCGATGAGCTAAAAATAGCGACAAATTTCAGGTCGAAAGTAATAGCTATTGCTTCTAAAGACAGAGGAAGTATTCTACCAGGTGGGAGGTCAGCTGATGCCGCATATTGGTACGATGGAAGTTCCGGCAATTGGGTAACCAGCACTTATTATATGCAGGATTTGCCAGGTTGGGTAAATAAATTTAATGAGCAAAAGCTTCCTGAAAAATATCTGAAACAAGACTGGAATACTTTGTACCCGATAAGCACTTATCTGCAAAGTACTAAAGACGACAGTCGTTACGAAGGCAAATTTCCGGGAATGTCCACTCCAACATTTCCTGTTAAAACCTCTGAAATGATGGGTGGCGGATTAGGACTTATCACGGCTACTCCCTTTGGGATTTCTCTGACCCTGGACTTTGCCCGATATGCTATTGACAACGAGCAGCTGGGTTTGGATAATATTACAGATTTGCTTGCGGTAAGTATATCCTCGACGGATTACGTTGGACATCGGTTTGGACCTAACTCCATTGAAGTAGAGGATACTTATTTAAGGCTTGACCGAGATCTTGCGAAGTTTTTTGCATACCTCGACAAAAAGATTGGAAAAGGGAATTACACCATCTTCCTCACTGCAGATCATGGGGCTATTAATAATGTGAATTTCCTTCTTGATAACAAAGCATCGGCAGGGTCTTTAGCTACCAAAGAATGGATCAGTATTATAAACAGTGAACTGGAGCAGGAGTATAAGGTGAAAAACATTGCCTTAGCTTATAGTAATACCCAGATCAGCTTAAATAATACCGTGATTAAAAAGAATGAACTGGATGAAAGCAGGATCAGAAGTAAGACCGTTGAGATTTTAAACAGGCAGGAGGGTGTGGCTTATGCATTTGATATTAAAGATGTATTGACGGTGGCCATTCCCGAGGTTTATCGCACCAAAGTAATAAATGGTTATAACAGGGAAAGGAGTGGCGTAATTCAGGTACTTCCGAAACCCGGATGGACTGAAGGAGGAACTATCGGAGGAACTCATGGAACTATAGGGCACTACGATACTCACATCCCGCTTTTGTTCATGGGGTGGGGCATAAAGCATGGAGAATCGAATGTTGCCTACACGATGACCGACATCGCTCCCAGCATTGCTGCCTTATTAAAGATCCAGGAACCTAATGGCACTATCGGCAAACCAATAGCAGAAATATTCAAATAGGGCAGAAACCAGATATTTTAAGAGGGGTGAGAGCATCATTTGAACCGTTAAGGTTATCTTTTGTGGCTGTTGATTGAACGGGATGTGACTTCTTCACCTTTAAGGATGGAAAATCTTCATCAAAAACTCGTACAGGAAGATCCGGGTAGTTGTTAAAAAATAATGGTTGCAATGCAACACATGGAACAGCGTGGCCGTCACTTCACACGCTGTGCTTCAATATCCCAGGTGTTGCCATATAAAAGGTGAAGAGTGAAAGGATGTACCACATAGGTATCCCTTTTCCGTCACCCAAAATCGCTCCTTGAAGGATAAAAGATATTAATGACTGTGCAATCGGATAAGGCTTTTGCCGCATGTGGGGTATGTGACGGTATTTTAGTAACAGTCCCTGGTGTCATGATATGCTGTTCGTCGCCGATCTGCATGAGCAAGTCACCATCTTGAACATAGTCGATTGTTTCGTGGAGGTGTTCATGTAAAGGAACTTCGGCACCAGCCTTCAGTTTATTGAAAGCAACCGTAATGTTCTCGGTGTGAATAAATCTTACATCAAAAAGAGAGTTTGGAACTGTAAGCGCCGGCAGATCCCGGAGTTCGAAGACTTGTTTTGTCATATAAAGAATCGATTTTTTGAAAAAGTAGTTAATAGTTCAAGCAGAGTATTTCTGGTTGATGACGATACATCCCAAACGTGAAATAAATGATCCTTGACCGAGTTTCACGTTCTCAAATTGCATTTGAGCAGTACGCAGGTTTCACCTGGCCGGCCCTTTGAACTTTGTTAGAATGCGTAGTGTCGTAGCGATTTGTTTGATGTTTCCGTTGGCGGAAACAGGAATCAGGGCTTGCGGCCGTTCACCAATGCTCAACGTCTTTTCTATTTCCAGGGTTTTAACATTGAGGATGTGCATCGTGTTCGATAATTCTGATGTTACATACACCTCATTGCGTCCTGAGTGATACCAAATGCCATGCGGCAGGTTGTCTGTAATAATTTCCTTTATAAGAGTCGCCCGGTTTGCCTGCGAAATAGAATACACTTTTATTTTGTTTTCGCCTCCAACAGTCACGAACGAAAGACTATCCGAGAAGGCCAGATGATTGGTGATTGGCCCGGTTTTGAATGATTCGATAATTTGATGTGACCTCGTGTCGACCCGGGTCACCATCCCGACGTCTTTATGTGTTACCCACACTTCGCGCCCATCGTTTGTAATGTTCAGGAAAGGAGAGAACCTGGAAGGCATTATTAAAGTTTTAAGTAGCTTTCTGCTGGAGACATCGATAATCCAAAAATTACTGTCGAAGCTGGAACTTACATAAGCTATTTTTCCATCGCTGGAAAAAGCAACCATCCCGGGTCCTTCATCTAAAATAATGCGGCTTTTTTCATGTAGCGTGTGTGCATCGAGTATGACCACATAGTTTTCTCCTCTTACTGTAATCCAGATTTCTTTCCCGTTTTTGGTGAAGCGTGGCTCATGCGGGTTTCTCCCCACGTAGGCTTTCCGCTCAACAACTGCCTTCGATGCATCAATGAGGGCCACAGAATTGGAAGTTGTCGATACAACCGCAAGTTTACCGTTGACTGGATCATAGTTAATGCCGTGCACATTGATGTCGCCATTGTAGAGCGGGTGAAATATTGCGGGGTCACTTGCCGGGTAACCAAGTACGATTGCACCTACAACCTCTCGTTTGTCGGCATCAACAACAGATACTGTGTTGGAATTTTGATTTGTGGTATATACGAGGTTCAGCTTCTGCGCTCTCACTTGGGAATTCGCGAAGAGCCAGATTGCATTAATGATAAATAGGCATTTCATGGTTTCTTAATTGTTTGGGCTGATTGCCATTGACGGATGAGGTAATCC
>JAEZDR010000101.1 GCA_023433265.1 Bacteroidota bacterium
CTGTCTATGTACTAATATCTATGTACTAAAATCTATGTACTACAATTCCTGTAACGGTTGGAGTGCTTGTTTCGGCTCTTACTGTGTATTGAGCTACTCAGCGTGCTCACGTATTCAATCAATAAGAACATAATCTTCATCAAATTAGCAAACAGCTGTGTTTTGATTATGAAGGGTTTAGCGATCTCTTTTTTTAACCAGGGGGTGTGTAAAAGAAATTCTGCAAGGTTTTAGCTGTATAAATACCTAAAGCACCACTTTATGAATTCTACATTCCAGGACGGCCAATGGAACGCACAAAACGGCAGCAACGCATACGACGCGCCGGCAACAGGTTCCAGCAAAATTAATGTTGACTATACCGAAAGAATGGTATCGCTTACCGCAGGCGGACTCATCATGTACTCAGGCCTAAGCAACCTGTTCAGCAGCCCGCTTTCCAGCCTCGCAAAAATTGCGGCGGGTGGCTTCCTGCTGTACAGGGGTTCTACAGGCTATTGCGCGCTGTACGATCAGCTTGACAGCGACCGACAGGTAGCTACCACCACGCCTGTTCATATCACTACAAACATGACGGTAAACCGGCCTAGAGCAGAGCTATTCAGCTTCTGGCGCAAACTGGAAAACCTTCCAAGGTTTATGGGCCACCTGAAAGAAGTTATTGAAATAGATAATAGGCGTTCTCATTGGGAAGCTGCCTTACCCGGATACGTAGGTAAAGTTTCATGGAACGCAGAAATAGTAGACGAACGCCAGGATGAGATGATTGCATGGTGTTCAATCCCGGGCTCTACGGTTGATAACGCTGGCAAAGTTGAATTCCGCGACAACGGTAACGGCGGTACAGATATCCACGTTGTTATTACGTACAGGCCACCGGCAGGAAAGCTGGGCGAAGCAGTGGCGCGTTACGCAAACCCTGCAGTGGAAACCATGGTGCGTAAGGACATCATGAACTTTAAGCAGTATATAGAAACCAATAGCACGAATGGCACTTACACAAGTGCAAGACAAACAAGTGGCATGGCCACTCCCAGTGCAGTTTAAACATGCACTAATGGTTAAAGGAAATGCAGGTTAAACATTAACCTGCATTTTTCTTATCACTACAACTGTTTAGCAGGTTTTTTGCTTGATAAGTTTAAAATAATTGTATGCCTTCGCATTTAAAGAATACGACCTCGCATCAACAGTCGCAACAATCTTATGCGCCCCCCGTTGAGGGAACTAATGCCATTAATGTTGGCGGTGTAGAACGTGTTGCATCGCTGGCTGCAGGCGGCTTATTGTTTTACCACGCCCTTACTCATGTAAAAGAAAACCCATTGGCGAATTTCTCAAAGTTGGCAGTGGCAGGTTATCTCTTCTACAGGGGAATTTCAGCAAACTGCCCCATCAAGGCACAACTGGGGCTAGATGCTAATGTGGAGCGGGAAAACGCTATAGAAATTCATACGAGCTTCATTATCCGGAAGCCAAGAACTGAAGTTTACCAATATTGGCGCCGGGTAGGAAATTTACCAAGCTTTATGTCGCACCTCAAATCCGTGTCGGAAACTAATAGCCTGCGCTCGCTTTGGGAAGCTAAAGTGCCCGGCAACCTTGGCACTATAAAATGGGAAGCTGAGGTAACAGAAGATATTCCAAACGAAAAGATTGCATGGTCATCTGTGCCGGGTTCCACCATTGAAAATGCGGGTAGAGTAGCTTTTAGAGACGCTACAGGAGGTGGAACAGAGTTGGATGTAATCATCCACTACAGGCCACCTGCAGGGCGCATAGGAAGCAGTATTTCAAGGCTCTTTAATCCGGTATTTGAGCGGATAGTGCGAAACGACATCATGAACTTCAAAAAACACGTTGACAGGCAGGTAGCTGAGGAAACGAGGCTTACCACCTATAGCAGGTTATAGAAGACAAATTTAAAGGCCACCATCCGGTGGCTTTTTTGTTAGGATTTGTTACTGATGCGGGGCTTACTATTAGGTACCATCAGGCTCATAAGAAAAACCAACGAGCTGGCTGCTACCAGTATATAAAGTGAAATAAACTTTTTTGGGCACTCGGCCATATAACAAGAGGTTAGTAAGATGTAATTGCGAATAGCCCAGGCCAACTGCGCCGTAGTAACAAATATATTTAACCGCTTTGCCCAAATTCTGTTAACCAGAAACAGAAGCAGGCTCAGTGAAGAAAAAAACACATGCAAAATCCCCGGCTTTCCAAAATTGGTTCCCTCACTACTAAAGCCGGAAACCATAATACCTTTCGAACACACCTCAATCCACGGAAAAAAGCAGGTAGCAATAACAATTACAGAGAGAATAATGCCCACTACCTGCGAATACCTAACCAGCATTTTACGGAATTTGGTGCAAATGTAACTGTAACAAACGCTTTGTAGTTTACGTTTCCGTTCTGCCTGGTACAAAAAAAGAAAGCCACGGTTTAACGTAGCTTACTTTGAGGTCCCGACCAGATTCGAACTGGTGTGGAAGCTTTTGCAGAGCTCTGCCTAGCCACTCGGCCACAGGACCAACTTGCCGCGAAATTAATAGATTAAACCTTGCAAGGCAATAGGTTTAGAATTTTAAATCAGAATTTCTGAATTCATACCCGCGTAAGAGTTCAAGTTCAGCTTGCGGAAATGCAGTGAGAGCTGCTATATGCCTTTGATGATGAGCGTCTGTACCCGCAAAATCATACATTTTCTTCCGCAATAGATCCGTTGCTATGTTTTTAGCATATCTACCATAATACCCGGCCAAGGATAAAATATTCATTTGCAATAAGCAGCCGGCCTCTTTGAATCTCTGGTAAACAGCCTCGTTTCTGCCGTGATAGAAGTTATAACGCTCCGGGTGGGCAAGAACCGGCTGAAAACCTTTGATCTTCAGATCAAAAATCGATGACCATATATTAGGTGACTCCGCTACGTACGACATCTCTATCAATATATAGTTGTCATCAAAAACGAGGAGGTCTCCATCAGCAAGCTTTTGATCAAACTCCATATCCACCATGTATTCTGCAGCAAACTTAACAGGGGCATCAATTACGCCGTTAAGCTTTTCCCGTGCGGCAGCAATGGTTTCTGGTGTATTAGGATAAAGATCGCTTAGGATGTGAGGAGTGGCAATAAACTGTGAGAAACCAAGGCCAACCAGCGAGTTGATAAGAAACGCAGACTCGTGTTCATTCGCGGCACCATCATCAATCCCGGGAAGGATATGACTGTGCATATCAGTCTTTAAAAAAGAAAAATCGGCCCTGGAGGCTGATTTTTTAAATAGATTTTTAAAAAACATAGAACAAAACTAATCAGGAGTAAGCACGAATTGAGAAACTTTTCTGAGAGGTTTCAGAATCAACGTGTACCACTTAGGGTTTTGCTGGTTTAGCTTCCATGCTTTGTAATCCTCTTTATGTGCTTTGAGGCGGCTGGACCAGGAACGGGTGCTTTGTCCGCCGGTACGCATATGAATCAACACTTTAGGAAGGTATTCAGCCTTTATTTTATTCACAAGCAACAACCGGATCAAAAGATCGTAGTCTGCCGATGACCGCAAACTCGTGTTGAAAGTGCCATATTGATCGTAACAGGCTTTCCGTACATAAAAGGTAGGATGAGGTGGCATCCAGCCTCTCAGGAAAGAACCCTTTGAGAAGGTGCCTGCAATCCATTTACGAAGGACCACGTGAGTTAGCTGTGGATGAACAAAATACAAGTCGCCATAGATGGCATCGCACTTGGCTGATTCAAAAGTGGAGACTATGTTTTCTATCACATACTCATCTGCCAGGTAATCGTCCGAATTCAATATACCCACAACTTCGCCTGTTGCTAAGGCTATCCCTTTATTCATTGCATCATACAGGCCATTATCTTTTTCACTTATCAAAGGTCCTGAATGTCCTAAAGCCTTTACAATATCAAGGGTTGAATCAGAACTTGCTCCGTCTACTATGATGTGTTCAATATTTTTATAGCTCTGTTTTTGCACAGAGAGGACGGTGTCGCGAATGGTAGCCGCGCTGTTAAACGTTACGGTAATAATTGAGACTCTCATAATAGCAGGATGACTAAAAGCTGTTGTAAGTTACAAATTTTTTCACTCCTGGATCGGATTAGGAAATACCTCCCCTCCCTTAAGCAGGTAATGTTCACCCGTCTCCGGGCAAGTTCCCTTGCCATCCTCAAACCTAAGTTTCAGTCCGTTTTTGCTCACCCATCCAATTTGCCGGGCAGGATTACCCACCATCAAAGCAAAGGGTTTCACCGGTTTTGTCACCACTGAACCGGCGCCAATAAAACAGTATTGTCCAAGCTCGACGCCACAAACAATAGTAGCATTCGCACCAATGGTGGCACCACGTCGAACCACAGTGGGTTTGTATTCATGTTTGCGATCAACCCTGCTTCTCGGATTTATAACATTGGTAAACACCATAGAGGGACCCAGAAATACATCATCCTCAATTGTTACTGCCGGATAAACTGAAACATTGTTCTGGATCTTAACGTTGTTACCAATAGACACTCCTGTTCCTATCATTACATTCTGACCGATGTTGCAGTTTGTGCCAATGGAACAGCCGGGCATGAGGTGGCAGAAGTGCCAGATGCGGGTATTTGCGCCGATGACAACGTCATCGTCTACTATGGAAGTGGGATGGATAAAGTAGCTCATTTACTTACGCTGGCCATTTCAGGTTCAAAATCAAAAACCCTCTGTCTCACTGCAACAGCAGGATTGCCCTGGTAAATAGTATAAGGCAAAAGATTGCCGGTAGCCACAGAACCAACGGTAAGAATAGCATGTGATTGACAGGTTACGCCCGGGCATACAACTGACATGGCACCAATCCAACAACCTTCCTGCAGTACGATTTTACCAACCAACAGGTCAAAGGTTGGTTTTTTATAGTTGTGATTCCCTGTTAACAACATTGCGCCCTGGGAAATGCATACATTGTCGGCCAATTCAACCGAAGCCAGGTTGTCAATCCACACGTTCTCTCCGATCCATACATCATTACCAATCTTCAAAAGCCAGGGATATTTGATGTTAACAGAAGGTTTCATCACCAACCCGGTGCCTACCCTGGCACCAAACAAACGTAGCAGGGGCGCTTTAATAAAGCCAAAAACAGCAAGTGAATGGCGAAAAAAAAGGCTACTGACAATAAGCCAACAGAGTATCTTAACCTTTGAGCCGGGATGATACCCGGTATTAGAGAAACTCTTGAGTGAAGTTTTATTTTTTTCCATCGGCCAATTTTGTCAAGCCCATTACAGATATAATGGCTTAAGATTTAGAAGCGGAGGATTTTTGCTCCATTATTTTCACATCAACCACGAAGCGATACCAGCAGGCCTGCAAGAAATGCCAAATCAGTCCCCGCCTTCCATCTAAAAAACCAAGCAAAAGAAAGTATCTAAATAAGAAATACAAAAATGCTCTGAAGAAAGGTGGTAAAACGTAGTAAAGATTTTGCTTGTACCATCTCTTTCTTTTCTCCTGCGTACCTCCGATGCTTTCGGTAATTACATTGTCGCCGGTATGAAAGAATCTGACTTCACGAGATGAGTAGTTATTGTGTTTAGCAATCCACCATTCAATATTGTTCAGGTTTTCGTCAACAAAATCGTTCTGCAGGGTAATCGTATTGCCTTCAGAAAGAATAATATGTTCGTCCATCTGAACGTCTTCATACAATCCTTTACCGGCCCTGAACAAACGCAGGAGTTTAATGGGATAAAATCCACCGAACCGAATAAACTTGCCTTTAAAATACACCCGGCGCCTTAAATAGACACCAGTAATGTTTGGCTGTATTGATGCGAGCTTCGCCTTTATTTCCCTCGTCAATTCCGGCAGGAGGTATTCGTCAGCATCCAGGCGGATAATCCACTGTCCTTTGATGTTGCAGTTTGCAAGCGCCCAATTGAACTGAGCGGCCTGGTAGCCTGGCCATGGATGATATACAAATTCTGCACCGCACTCATCTGAAATCTCCCTTGTGGCATCGGTAGAACCTGAATCGACTATAATGATCTGATCACAAATGGTCTTTACGCTCTCGATGCAACGCCTGAGGTGAAGCTCTTCATTTAATGTTAGAATAATTGCGGTGGTAGCGATACTAGTCACTCGAAATGCTTTCCTGTTGTTGCAATGATCCGACAAACTCGGTTGGATCTAACTTGCTAACATGATCCTCGATAACACAGAACAATGCAGCGGTTGGGTTTATACTTCCACTTCTTGACAACAAGCCGGTATGGTAAGTAAAAAGATTATCTACCGGGTTACTCAGATTCTTCAGTGAGACGATAGGTTTTCCGCCGTACAAATTATATGGATGATAGGTATCCTCAAGCTTTACAGCAGAGCCTGACAGCGACATTTCTTCATAAGCAACGCCACTGGTATCCAAAAACTCCTTCACTTTGCTTACTGCCTTAGCAAGTTTTAAATAAGTGGACTGCGGAATGTTAAAACTTATTCCTAACGTGCTTTGTTGAAATTTGTCTTCTCCTTCCACCAACGAAAGCCTATTTTCTTCATCAGCATCCACTTCTATATCAATATGCAAATACCAAGGCGGTAAAACGTAAAGTTGTTTTTGGACAAGGTATTGGAAAACGAATGGGAATAGGTGTACTGCCTGTCCTACTGCAAGCGCCATTTCATTCCAGGAAAAACGTCGTTTGAAAATAAGTTGTTTTAAAAACTGGAAGAACCTAAAAGACTCGTTATATATCGGGTGGCAGTAGAATGACAGCCCTTCAACTTCACCAATAAGGCGGGTGGTGACCATGGAACCATTGACAAACCGGAAGCGAAAGTCTACTTTACCAAGTTTTGTTTGTTTAGAATAGATTTTAAACGCCCGCGTAGAAATGTGATCGCCGAAGCCAGCAGTTGCAGTTTCCATATCTTCCAAACCCGATCTATGTAATATATGTAAACTCTCGAATGCACCACACGTGAGGTAGAAAATGTCCGCGTACACCCGGCTCTTTTTTTCTCCTATCACCACTTCTGCGCAACCAATTCTGTTATCCTTCACCAGGAGCCTTTGAACAAAGACATTCTTAACGATAGAAACATTTGGTTTGCGATCAATACCAAAGTAGCTGAAGAGATTGCGTTGGTTGAATTTCAGCCAAATGCCTTTCCGAACCTTGAGATCTGTGTTAATTAATGATTCATCTTCCAACGCTACGGGTTGAGGAAAGAATCTACCTAAAACCTTTTTCTTCCATTTTGCATTTAAACTAACCACCTCTTGCGTTCCTGCGCCAGGAGCAAAATCGTGTTGCCCAAAGAATAAGAGCTGCCCACCCCACATTGCTGAGGTGCCTCCAAAGCCGAAATAACGGCCTTTGGTTGCTCCCTGATATCGCCCCTTGACGTTTATGGATTTAAATCCCACCTCTGATTCCGAACGAATTTGTTCGGTTCCGACATCCAGTAACGTTATTGAAGCAGTGGGAAATTTCTCAGCAAGTGCATTTGCCAAATAACACCCGTACGTACCCGCGCCTAGAATACAGATTTTCATTTACTGATTAATAGTTTCCAACAATTTCCTTAATATCTCAACATTGGGCCTGAAAGTATAAAGATGCTTTTTGAGAAACTCAAATTCGCTAACTGTCTTTCTTATATTCTGATTATTCCTTGAAGAAAATAGAACGTGCGCTCTATCAGACACCAGCATAGGTTGGATTAGGAAGAGTGCAATTGCGTGGTCTACGACATCGAAGCCGCATGCGATATCTAAATCCTTCTTTATTGCCCGATTGTTCCTAATCAGTTGTTGAATTTGAGTGAAATGGGAAAAAGGGCTGAATAAAAAAAGATCCTTTTCTGCTATCGTTTCTAACGGTAAGCAAAATGGCTCAGGGAAACTACAATCGATTTGCAAGACCTGGTAGCAATTTGGCAACTCTTTGATGGTGCTTTTTACCTGGTGGTGATAACTACCAATCCCAAACTTCCTAATCACTCCTTCTCTTCTCAACTGCAGTAGCCAGGAAGTTATCTCTTCACCGGAAGCCGTTTCTGTAGTGGATTCATGTAAAAGGAACCTGTCAAGATAACTGGTCTTAAGCTCCCTAAGGCTTTTTTGTAGAGAATGCTTCAGCTTGGTTATGGAAAACCTTTCATCAGATGATGGCGAAAACGATGTTTGTTTAACCATTCGCCCCCTATTTGATTTGCTTAAAACATGTGAACTGCGTCGCAGTACATTTTGCAAAACCAGATTGCTTAGATTATATGCCGGCTCAATTCCAGCTTTGCCTGTTATATGGATTGCACCTCTCCTTGTTTGCGCAAAATCGCCCAGAATAGCTTCAGCTGCACCATAACCATAAGACCGTGCAACGTCAAAATCTTTTATACCACAATCATATGCAGTAGACAAGTTGCCCAACGCCGCACTCCTTGTAAAATGGGAGGTTAACTTGCTACAGCCAAAGACGAGCACCTGGTTCATTTCTATTTAGTAATCACCAAAAAAGTGCATTGATCATCCTCATTATAGTTTATCCTGCTGTCGCGGATTCTTAAAGACTCCAGTTTCTGCAACATCATTTCAAGGGCAGGCTTTTTCTGCCAGGGATATTTGAAATCGTACACACTTTTAGAGGCAACGAGCTTGCCGAACAAGACGTGTTGCAGCCGAATCAATGCATAGCGCTTCGTATAGGTTTGATGCCAGTTGTGATAGTTTGGAAGTGATTGCCTTACACCGGTAAAACCGCTTGCAAGCGCCTTAGCTACCAGGCTGGTCCTTGTATAATGACGAAAATGCCCAAGAAGTCTTTGATATGATGGCCAATAGAATGTATAGGGAACTGCCACTATTAGGCAACCGCCGGGACGCAAGACGCGACTTATCTCTTTAAAAGCCCTATTGTCATCTTCTATATGTTCAAGCACTTCCAGGCAAATGGCAACATCAACAGATGCTTCTTTGAAAGGAAGGTTATAAATATTGGCTTGCTGTATTTCTGCCTTGCCAGCTAATCTTTTCTTGGCAAAGCTCACGTTACTTTCTGCATAGTCAATACCAGATAACTGATACTTAAACCTATTGTGCAAGTCGTCCAGCACATCGCCTAAGCCACAACCTACATCCAGTACCGTGGAACCAGCAGGGATGTTTTGTTCGAAAAAGGAATTGAGCGTTTCCCTCCTCACTGCCATTCTTGCATCCTTGTTGTAGGCTTCGACATCTTTTTCTTCAAAGAAACCTTCATAAAACGTATCGTAATCATCCTTCTGAGTAGAATTGAAGGGAGTTCTTTTCATCTTTGCCAGCTTTAAAAATGCAAGGGATATATAGTCCCCTATCCGTGGCGAACTGCTATTCTGTGTGCTAGTCATTATTTATCTTATTTTGCTATTTCAGCATATACTTCCGCCATGCGAGCACCGACTACTTCCGGTGAAAACCGGTGTGCGAATTGCCTGCAGTTATCTGAGTATATTTCTTTGCCTTTATTTAGAATTTCCCGAAGAGCCTCGGCGAACTCAACGGCAGTATTGTTTATCCAATAACCACAGCCCGCATCAGCAGCTTCCTTCCAAGGGGTGTGAATACTTGCTATAATCGGGGTACCCAAAGCCAAAGATTCTGCGTAGACCATCCCGAAGTTTTCACTGTGAGAAGGCAGAGCAAATACTTTTGCGTTAGCCAGGAGAAACAGTTTTTCGTCGCCTGATACCTCGCCTGTTATACAAACCTTGTCCTCAAGGCCTCCTGCTTTACATAAGCTGGTCAGATATTCCAGTTCGCCTTCATCTGATCCGGCAATGATTAGCTTAGTTTCCTGATGATCTTCGAGAAGGCTAAAAGCTTCTATCAAAATATCAAAGCCCTTTTTTTTATGTAACCTGCCCATTCCCAAAATGAAAGGATAGTTATACTTATCACTGAGCGCTGTTGTATCTGCTGATAGCTCAGGAATGTTGATGATGTTAGGTACAACAAATGTTTTCCTATTATTTGGAATTGATTTAGCCACATCATTTGCTTCCTCAATGGAAGTAGCATGGAAATACAGTCGAGATGCAAAAAACCTGACCGTCCAATGTAGCCAAAGACGTTTTCCTCTACTTTTCTGCGATAAGCTCCAAGCAGATAGTTTACCCCTCGGGCTCACTATAACCGGTTTCCCCAGCAGTATAGCATAAACGGTAGACCAGAGATTAGTAGTTGACATTATATCCTGTGAATGGACTACCTGGTTGCGTTTTATATCGAACATCAGCTTCAACATCATGGAAAAAGAAAAACGACCAATAACGGTATCGTTATAGAACTTTATCCTGAAGTTGCCATAAGACTCTAACCATTCTCCTGTTTTAACCTGTAGCCTTTTCAAACCATCCGGGTTAGCAGAAACAACTGAAACAGAATGGCCCAGGTTGGCGAGGGCTTTACAGAGATGAAAAACGCTGAATATTGGACCTCCGTAGATCGTAGCTGGGTAAAAAGAAGAAGTAACTATAAGAATATTGAGTTGAGACATGGAGTGAATTTCAGCTAACTGGAATTTTATCGAGCATTTATGCTGTCTCCGAATATTGTTTAGGCTTCGTGGCAGTTTCTTTAGACCCAAGCAGATGCATAAACATTTCCTGGTACTGCCGGTAAACCGTATGCCGGCTATACTTTTCAACTATGTCATCCTTGTAAAAATGAGCAGCACTCCTGGCGTTTGAATAGTCGTCAATCAAACGTTGAAACTTCAATTTGAAATCTGCGGCATCTTCGACCCGAAAAAGATGCTCAGAAAACTTTTCCGCAAGGAGTTCATGTGGACCGGTAAAACAGTTGGAAGCTAAAACTGGGATGCCGTTGGCCATTGCTTCCAGAAGTACATTGGGGAAACCCTCATACCGCGATGGCAAAACAAACACATTTGCTATTTGAAAATAGTCGGCTACATTCTTTTTTTCACCCAGGAAGAAAACTTTTTCTTCCAACGAATTTTTATCCACTAAGGTTTGTAATGGCTGAAGTTCGCTACCCCCTCCGATAATAATAGTTTTAATATCAAGTGAACTGAATTCTCCGATCGCATTTAAATAAAAATCAAACCCTTTTTGACTATCTAATCTTCCTACCAACAGGACTCTGAATGAAGTACCGAGCTTAGCATCTATTTCCTGCAAATCCGGGTCCTCGTGGTGCCTAAAATGCTGTTCGACTGCATTCGGTAAAAAACACAAACGATGTGCAGGTAATTTCAAAAACCTTCTGAAATAGCGCAGATTTTCAAGGGAATTAAAGACGATAAAATCACTTTTGCAATAATATTTCCTGATTAGTAATAATTCCGCTTTCGAGAATATAGACGGCCTGAGCCTGAGTGCGTGAATAGTTGAATTTCTCTCTGATATTAAGATTTTTCTTCCGTGCAAGAACCTTGTCATCAGTAAGATAAGTGCCGGATACAATGACCAACCTACCACTAAATGAGCGTTGCACTTTTTCACGCAAGAAATAACAGGAAACCATGACAACAAATTGCTGAAACGCGAAGGAATTATTTTGACCGATATCCTGTTATCCAATTGATATGTGTTAACTCCTTTCATCAGGATTAATGTGACGTTAGCCATCCCAGCTAATGCATTCAAATAATGCATCAGTGATTTTTCCGATCCGCCAACGCCTAGTGCGGGAGCGTAAATGACGATGTTTTTCATGAGGCTTCTTTCGTTGCAACAATACAGTAACCCATAACAAATCCGTTTAGAGTACCAGCGCCTGTCAGTTTATCGCCTATACGAAGATCATTTCCAGTGCGAAGTTGATACTTAATCCACGGATAATAAACTGCAGAAAAAAACACTTTGGAGATTGATGATAAAGCTCTTCGAATTGGTTTTACTAGACCGGACCGTCCGAAAATACTCTGAAACCAAGTGGTTAGATATTCAAAGTTGGCGAAGTTAATCACCAGGTAATTTCCTCTTCTTTTAAATAAATCTATAGCTAGACCTTCCCCAGAAAGCATTTCTTGGAGGCGAAACTCAGAGAAGCGATGGTAATCGTGGGGTATTTCATGCAGATAGTGCATAAATGGCACTGTCAACAAAAGCTTCCCCCCAGGTTTCAAAACACGAGATACTTCTTTAATACAATTAACAGGTGATGGAATATGTTCCAGCACTTCCGTCAGCAAAACGCAGTCAAAAGAACTATCGCTAAAAGGTAATTTTTGTGCATCCACTAAAACGATTTCTTCGTCAGTGCGTTTCTCTGCATCGGCGGCGATTAATTTACTGAACCTGTTTTTATAGTAAGGTTTGAATGGCAGGCTTCCACATCCCAAATCGAGTATAACAGAGTTTGCAGGAAACTCCGCTGCACTGAAATAGTTTTTTATAAACTCCCTGTTGAAAATATCGTTATATAGAGACATTGTGTGTGATCAACCATTTATTTAATGTATAGACATTCCAAATAACATCATGATTTATGCTATTTTGCTGAAACCTATTATATATTTTATCCAATGCAGGCTGATACCAAAGCTTGTATCGGTTGTCATTTACATAGGTTAAGACCTCATCCTTATTCTCCACCAGATACTCATGGAACGGTAAAGAGAATCCCTTCTTAGGAGCGTTTAAAATAAAGTCAGGCAGTGGGGTTGGCAGGTTTTGAGTCAGATAGTTCTTGGAAAGATTTGTTTTTTGTTCTGCAGCTTTTCGTAGGACTGATTCATACAAATGATGATCAAGAAAAGGCGTCCGAACTTCTAACGAATGCGCCATTGAAAAATTATCTATGTCGCGTAGCAACATAGCCCCCAGGTAAAGTTTGCTCTCGTAATAGCTAGCCAATTGGTAATTATTATAACTATCTTCTGTTATAGGCTGGTCTTGAATCGACCGACGGAAAGGTTTCGAGAATAAAGGTGTATTTGGTGGTATCGAGCTTCTGAAGGTGAGGTATGTTCGATAATATCGATTTTGCTCACCGTTTAACAAATACATTAGCCTCATCAGCCTAAGATTATTTAAGACTAATGGAAATTGAATCTTTTTAAATAACCGCAGATCCTTCGCAAACTTTGCTCGCTGCAAGAAGTTTAGGAAAGACGGATATCCCCCAAACACTTCATCCCCACCTGTGCCACTTAGCCAAACTTTTATCCCAAGCTTTCGGGCTTCTGCTGAAAGAAGATAAGTGTTGAACCCATCAGTTGTCGGCTGATCCATTGACGCGATAAAAGAATCATGTGATTGCCGCATTATTGAAGTTGTGACAACTGAGGATCGAAACGAATAACCATAATGTTCCGCTATGCGAGAAGCAGTAGCTTTTTCGGAGTATTTCGACATTTCGAAGTCGCAGTTGAAACAATGAACTTGTTTTCCTAAATGTTTTATTACTGCTAATATAGAAGATGAGTCCACCCCACCCGACAAGAAAACGCCCACGTCCACATCGCTTACCAATCTTGAACTAATTGCCAGGCTAATGACATCTGTCATCTGATCATCATTAGCACCAGCCGTCACCTGGTAGCCAAGCAGATCCCAGTAAGGATAAATTTTAATTCCTATTGCCCCGCTAAAACTGATCTCTGCAATATTTGCAGCTGGAAGTTGATAGACGCCAGAAAATACAGTTTCCGGACCGGCAACAAAACCCGTATGTAAATAGTTGTTTAGGGCAGAGACATTTGCCGATAGCTTGAAAAACGGAGAATTAAAACTTTTTAGTTCCGATGTAAAATATAACGAATCACTTTTTGTTGTGTAGTACAGCGGTTTCTCGCCAAACCGATCTCTTGCCATAATTGCACTACGGGATTCGATATCTATGAAACAAAACGAAAACATTCCGTTTAGCCAATTAACTGAGGCGACCCCATACTTAATCAGTAGGTGCAGCAGAACTTTCGTATCACTTGCTATGTCTGCCATATTTCCCAGGTACTGAGTTTTCAGTTCACGGTAGTTGTATATCTCCCCGTTGAAAACAATGACATACCTGCCGCAGTCAGAAAGCATTGGCTGATTACCTGCAGGGCTAAGATCAATAATAGACAACCTTTTATGCGCCAGATAAAGATGCTCAGTGGAAAATGAGGAACTGGCATCAGGACCACGGTGATTAATCCTTTCGGCAGCCAATTTCATCT
The DNA here is from genome assembly GCA_023433265.1 of Bacteroidota bacterium. Lineage (GTDB taxonomy): Bacteria > Bacteroidota > Bacteroidia > Chitinophagales > Chitinophagaceae > JAEZDR01. Next base: position 14,186 of record JAEZDR010000101.1, read on the forward strand.
GCTCTTTAACCTCAGGGGTTACTAAGGACGATGAAATCACTCCGAGGAAACCGCACATAAATTTCGTTTTTGCCTAAGTATTAGAATGATAACAATAAAGAACATTGCAATTTTGATGAGCCCGGAATAGTGGGCGTTGAAATCTCCCCCTAAATAGAGAAATGTTTTCAGCAATACCATATAAAGAAGCACAGCGCCAGCTTTATACCGCCCCCTCTTGATATTGTTGTAAAGCAATTCAGCAAGCAGGAAGGGAAACAACAAAACAATAAAACCAAGGGCGCCGAAATTCCAATACGCCTCCGCGGGTAAAGACACGTTTACTGAAGTTAAATCGTCGCTTTCAGCAATTAAACCGATTGTCTTACCAAAGTCATTACCATAGGCAAGTACTGGTTTATCGGGCCAAAAATATCGGGGTATAAATGCGAGCGGAAAATAACCGTAAGTATCTCCGTATTTAAAACCCTCATCCTTAGTTAAACGAACAACGCCGGCAAATTCTTCGATATGCGAAAAACGCACAACAGTAGCATACTTTTCACGGTCACGAAGAAAATCCTCGTTTTCTAATAGGAAATCTTCAACTGCATAACCAACATTATCGGTAATTATAGAACCCAGATCATTGAAACCCAATGTGGAGTTTTCTACAATTCCATACCCAATTGCCTCCCTGAAATATTTTGTGAGCGGAAATATTAGGAAGGCAGTAATTGCCAAAGGGACAATATGTTTTAACGCAGGCAATCGTTTTGAGAAAATAAAACGTATGACAATAGGAAATGTCAGCAGGTTCAGTACTTCTTCTTTTCTTCCTGTCGGTACCCAGTACACAAACTCAATAATAAACAAGGCGATGAATACTTTCTTCCAAATCTTACTTCCTGTAGAATAGTAGTGAATGAGAGCTAAGACCAAGCTAAACAGCGGTAAGCTCTCAAAGAACATGATAAAAGCGAAGAAAGGGGTGTCAAGGTTTGTTGAAGCTGCGCTTGTACGGGTTACCTGGAAATAGACATTATTGCTGATTATAACGTACTTGATTACTAAACCAATTAATACAAAAACAGAAATTGTCCACGCGAGCCTACGATCGTTAAAACAATAGAGATCTTGTTTCGAGGTTTGCAGGCTCTTTGCATTTATCCACCGATCAAAGACCGCCAGTGCAATAAAGAACACAATTATGTAATTGAGCGCTTCGGATGAATAATAGGCATTATCGGGATTTGCGTACAACCCAATAATGCTGAAGTATATGCCCGGAATAGAGTAATGCTGCAAAAACAAGCATGCCAGGAAAAAAATAGGTGAAAAGACTCTTTGCTGCTTCACTGTATCAGCAATAACAAAAGTGCACAAAACGCCAAGAATGACAGACTGAATGAATCCGGCGAAATCATACACTTCTCCAGCGTCAGCAATAGCATCAACAACAATCAAAGCTGTAGCTGCCACTACTGCAATAACAAACTTGCTCGTATTTACAGTTGACGCTACCATTGGTACTTCAAGGAGATAAGTGTTGCCAAATGAACAAAAACGCCAAGAAAGCTGGCTGCATATACAATATAGACGAGATAAAAAGGCAAAGCATTCGAAACGATGATAAGCAATACTGAAAAGAACAAAACAATTTGAAAAGTGCGGGCTTTTATGCTCAGTTCCTGCCTGTCGACCGACATAGAAAAGACCTTCAGTACTTCAAACATCAATACAGATATCGCATAAATGGTAAATAATGCGACAGACAGTGCCGAGAAAGTAAAGTCTGCACCATAAATAACCTCCAACAATCTTGAGAAGTCAAGGAAATAGATGATGCAGGCGAATGCGACAACGCTCATAATTATGTGAAATCGCTTTGCTACAAAAACATTCACCCGACGCTTAATATCTGTTTTGACAAAATATGAATACAATACCGTCTGCACCGGTGTTATTAAGAAATTCAAGATGCCATCGAAAAAGTTCTTTAAAACATAAAAGTTACCAAGATTTGCGGGCGTTAAAAAGTAGCTTAGCACAAACTGATCTCCACGCTGTAAAACTTTTTCCTGCAGGTTTAAAACGTAATTGCGACTTGTGTAGCGAAGTATATTCTTATAATTGGTTGTGCCGAAACCAGGCTTATGTCCTGTATAAAAATAAACCAGGACAAACAACGAAACAACAGCCGCCACTTCTTTCCAAATAAATACCGAGAAATCCTTGATATTATACAAAACAAGAAAAGAGATTACAATAGAGAAGATGCCAGAAAACGTTCTTAGTCTTGAAAGTAGCCGGTATTTTAAATCTATCTCCAGGTAGGAATAGAAAAAAGTAGTGAAAAAATTTAAGACACGAGAAGCCAACATCGCCAGCAAAAAAAGATGATATGTTGGGCTGATGTTGGCTTCGGGACGAATCCACTGACTTATCCAATCAACCGAAAGGGTTAGTATGAACAGTAAAGCACTTTGCGCTGTTATTAAGGTGAAAACAGTCCGGTAGGTTTCCTCGGATCTATCGTTGGTGCGGATAATGTATTGGTTGAATCCAAAGCTTACAAGGATGTTACAAAACTCCACTTCAGCCAACAGCAGTACATATCTCCCCGTCTCATCTGCACCAACAATCCTGGTGATGTAAATAGTTACAAGAAGGTTTAGTAAACCAAGTATGGCATTGTTGGAAAAAACATGCAACAAATTAACCTTGAATTCAGAAACGGGCTTTTTCACGACACCTTAGCACAAGTGTAAGAATGTAACAAGTGCTGAATAATTTTTTTCTTAAAAACTCCGAAACCAAAGGCATTGTAAACTTCCTCAATCCTGCTGCTACGATCAACTTTACTATTCAATGCATCCAAAACTGCCTGCTTAACCTCTTCCACATCGTCGGGATTTACCAGGTAGCCAAATTTGCCACCATTTAAAGCATCTACTGAACCGTCGTTCTCTCCCGCAACTACACCAAGTCCAGAAGCGAGTGCTTCGATAAAAACAATACCAAAACCTTCTTTTTTACTCGGCATCACAAAAACATCACTCATTTGATAATAATCAGGAAGCAAGTCGTCTTCTATATAGCCGGTAAAGTGTACATTGTCTGATATTTCCAATGTAGCTGCCAGGTGTTCAAGGCGTCTTTTCTCTCTCGGTTCGTAATCTCCTACCATCAGGTAAACAACTTTCCTGTTTTCTAACTTCATCTTCCGTATGACTTTTAGCACAGTCTCATAACCCTTCAGCCGTTCACTATGCGCAAATCGAGCTACCGTAATCAAGACATTATGTTCGGTGGTAATCGCATAAAAATTCTTCAATACGGAAGTATTGATGTCTGTCTTATTAAAAATGTTAGGATCGATAGTATTTGGTACAATCGTAATCTTGCTGGCTGGCACGTGGTGCACCGATATCAATTTAGCGCTGGAAAAGTTGCTAACAGTTACAAAAGAATCACATAATCTCAACGCCTTTGCTTTTAATCGGCTAACAGGGTACCAGGCCTCAATACCATGGACAACAAGGCATATGTGAACCTTGGGTTTAACTAGTTTCACTAATACCACCAACAGTGCCAGATTAATGTGACCAAGGTATAGCATGTCAATGTTTCGCAGCGCTAAAAGACTTCTCCATAAAAAAAGAAATTTATTGCCCTTAAACCCTTTGAAATTCCTTGAACTTACGTAGCGATTGTCAGCAGCTTTATCGTATAACGAAAACATACGGAACTGCAGGTGATGGGTGCCTAAAAATGAAGACATAGCTTGAGCAAAACAACGGTTGAACTTTTCTATTCCACCCGTTTTCTTAAAAGCAATGAGGCAGCAAAACAGCACCCTGAATCCGCTTCTTAAATGCACTTTTCTTTAATTATCTTAAGAGCCCAATACTTACTCCAGTGGACCTTCCCTTGTTTAAACATGTCGAACATCATCCGTTCGTTGTTATTTGATGGCCTCGTATTCTGAGATTGCTTAAACCAATGCTCAAAGGGAAGGGTAAACCCTTGTTTTCGACGGTTGAAAATTTCAGGAGGTAACTCTGACTTGAAGCTGTTTTTTAGCAGCCTTTTACTGGATTTAAAGAAACGAATGCCCGGGTCAATAGCATTTGTCTTTTCCAATAATGGACGATCCAGGAAAGGAACCCGAATTTCTACCCCATGCCACATTCCCAGAGAATCGGCATCTTTCAATAGTTGATCCTTCAAATAAAGCGTCATCTCCATTTCTGCGTTATCCAAAAGGTTATTGTGTTGCTCGCCGCCAACCCCATATACTCCAAAGCATGCATCTAATAACCTCATTTCATCCACCTCGGCAAGAAGGGAGGCCTGCTGCATCGTAAAAATTCCGCGATTCATCAGGTAAAGTGACAATAAGTTAGGTAAGTGTAAGAAAGAAAGTTTTGCCCTGGAAACATAGTCGTTTGATGATGCCAGTTTACTCAGTGAGGAGGGCACCATCCTAAGTTTTCGCCACATTGGGTATCTTTCAAAAGAGGGGTATCCCCCAAAAACCTCGTCGCCACCAATGCCCGATAATACGGCTTTCAATCCCTCATACTTCGCATATTTAGAAATAAAATAGGTATTCACGCCATCTACCGTAGGCTGATCCATTGCTGCAAGAACATCGCTATAACATCTATCGAATTCACTCAGACCGACTTTATAGTACGAATGTTTAGCGCCTGTTTTTGCAACTATTGCACGCTGATATTCGCTCTCGGTGTATTTTACCTCGTCGAACTGCAGCGAAAGAGTGCGAAGATTCTCAGATTGCGATCTTGCTGCTATCAAGGTCAATAGGCTGGAATCTATGCCGCCACTCAAAAACAAGCCAATCGGGGCATCAGAAATCAGATGGCTTCTCACCGAGCTCTCCAATGCGTCCCTGACTAATACCTCACTCTCGCCTGCCGACGAAATACAGGAGCTAAAAGCAGGCTGGTAAAATTTAGTATGCCTAACCTCGAAAGAATGCAAGTCTAACGTTAGAACCGTAGCAGGTTCCAACGCTACAACTCCCTCGAGTGTTGTATACGGTTCAGGAAGGTGGCCAAACAATAAAAACAAACCCCTCCACAATGAATTTTCGGGAAAATCCTTATCAAACGCTCTAAAAGCTCTAACCTCCGAAGCGAATAAAAATCTATCCTCACCAGCATGAACGTAAAGTGGCTTTATTCCAATATGATCTCTCGCTAACAATAGCTGATTCTTGTTTTTGTCCAATATTCCAATGGCAAACATTCCATTGAGCTTTTCGAACACCTTTACACCCCAAACCTGGTAGCCTTCCAATATCACCTCTGTGTCTGTGTTGCTATTAAACACTCTTCCCAAAGTCCTCAACTGCTGCTTTAGCTCTTTGAAGTTGTATATTTCTCCATTGAAAACTATTGCAATAGTTTTTGCCTGATTCCACATAGGCTGATGTCCGGCTGAGGACAGATCGAGTATCGACAATCGTCTATGCCCTAATCCAATTCCCAGTTCTTCATCTATGTAAAAACCTTCATCATCCGGCCCCCCGTGTTCCATAGAGGTGGTCATACACTGGATTGAGTGTATTATAGACTTGTCTCGCTGCTTTGTAACAACCCCGCTGATTCTACACATTAGACCTTAAACAGCTTTCGAGCTTTCTTCATTAATGGTTTGCTTTGATCTTCTGTACCGTAGGTAGAACCGTAGCCATAAGTATAACCATACCCATAGTACGCCGCTGTACCTTTCAATTTAACATCATTTACTAACAAGCACATTCCCGGCAGAACTTCGCTTTGGTAAAGATCTTGTACCGATACCAATTGTTTTTTGAAGGTGCATCGCTGCCGGACAACATAAATAGTCGCATCTGCAAAACGAGCAAGTATTTTAGCATCGCTTACAAGGCCAACAGGCGCGGTATCCATGATGATGAAGTCAAACTCCTCATGGAGATACTCCATCAATTCATCCATCTTCCTATTCATCAATATCTCAGTGGGGTTAGGAGGAATTGCACCTGCAGGTATGATATAGAGATTGGAGATTTTATCTATACCTATTGGTAATTCTTCTTTTTCTACAGCCCCTACCACATAGTTGGAAATACCTTTTTCTGAGCTAAGTTGCAAAGATTCCGTGATCTTAGGTTTTCGAAGATCCAGCTCCAAAATCACGGTCTTTCTGCCGGCAAGCGCCCATACAGCACCAATGTTTATGCTGCAAAAAGTTTTTCCTTCACCTGACATCGACGATGTGATAAGGATTGAGGATTTGGATGCATTATGAATAAACTGAAGGTTAGTGCGTACACTTCTAAACTGTTCAGCAAGCATGCTTCTGTCCTTCATCCCTACAACAAACTGCCTGCTCTTGCCCTGATGATGTGAAACTTCTCCAACTATTGGTACATCAACAGCCCGTAGAATATCGTTCTTAGTAGAAATCTTGTCATTGAAAATATCACGCAAAAACACAATTAACAGTGGGAGCACTATTCCAAAAATGAAAGCAATGGAGTATGTACGCATCGGATCAGGCGAGACAGGTCTAATAGAACTTGCAGCAGGATCAAGGGGTTTAGAACCACCAATAGCTGAGGCGCGAGTAATAGCAGCATCTTCCCGCTTCTGCAAAAGAAAAAGGAACAGCTTCTCCTTTATACCTTGCTGGCGGGTAATTTCGAGCAGTGACTTCTGAATTCCAGGGATGTTTTGCAATTCGCCTGCAATGACAGAATATTCATAATCTAGTTTTCGCTTTACGCTTTGTGACGCTTTTCGAATGTTTTCTAAGTTTTCAACGATTTTACTGCGCAACCCTTCCAACTGAGCATCAAGCACTCTTATCGCAGGGTGGGCGGCTGGTATGGTTTTGAGTTCAGTTTCCCTCTTTATTTGCACCTCATTATACTCTCTGACCAAGCCAACAAGCGTTAGATCCTCAATTCCCAGTGAAGAGGGTACCAATGAATAGCGTCTTTCCGGGTTAGACACATACTCATCGATCATTTCAATGATAGAACCCCTGATTTCCTGTTGATCTATCTTCTCCTTGATATCACCTAACCTGCTAACATTCATCTCGCTTTGGCGTGGAAGATCAATCACGTTTCTTTCTTCTCTGAAGTCTTTCAATCCGCCTTCTACTTTGCCTAATTCTGACGCAAGGAGATTAAGCCTTTCGTCGATGAATTTTATTGTGTTGTCAACTATGAGGTTCTTATCATCAATGTTCTGCAGATTGTACTCAGTCACGAGTTCGTCCAATATATTTCTGCCTTTTTCCGGGTTCTCCGTTTGTAGTGCAATATTAATTATGCTCGCTTCCCTGTTTAGTTGCTTAATCTTAAGTAAGCTTGCAAGTTTAGCTGCTGTTTTATTGGGATGACTCCATATAATTTTATAAGTGTAACCTGGTATAAGTAAGGTGTCAACATAGTTAAGCTTAACAACGTATTTATTTGTGCGCAAAATAGACCCACTACTGAGTATGTGCTCCTTCTTTCCAAGGAACACTTTTATTTTATCAAAGTGTTTTTGCAAAGTAATTGTAGCATTCTGACTCGAATCTTTTATGTAATAAAACCTCGCATTGAGGGGGTTGTACTTACCGTATTGCTCAGCTTCCTTTACTTTTCCTTCGGTCATGTAGTAAACATTCAGGTTTAAGTTGTCTACTACCCGACTCATCAAACTTGTCGTTTTTAGCACTTCAATCTCGTTGATAAGGTTTGCCCGTTTTCTGTATTGAACCAGGCTTTCCAGCAACATTTCTTCGCCCCCGTACCCGGCGCGATTGGATTTGTCATCTTTGATCAATAAGCTGATTGAGGATAAATAAACAGGGTTAGTATACCTGATATATAAATAGGCTGTTGAAAATAATGCAACAAAGAAAAAAATGAAAACCGGCAAATAAGCCAGGTATTTAAACATAAGCTCTTTGGCGGACGGCTTAAAAGCCTCTGTATTTCCCCTAACAATCTTGTTGCCCTTATTCTTTTGATTCATCGTCTCACAATGTTTACTATTAGTAATCCAAGTGTTCCCACTACGGCCATAACAGAGGTGGCAATAGTGATATTCCGCATAAGCAATTGATCATCTGCGGTCAGCTTTTTATCGGACATTTCAACTACAACAATGTCGTTTTGCTGTAATTTAAAATATGGAGATCGGAAAGCGTCGTGTGAAAGAAGGTTGACAAGGCCAAATTCCCGTTTGCCGTTCACTTCTCTTATCACGAGGACCTTATCTTTCTTTCCAAAAATGGTAATGTCGCCGCTTTGTCCTATCGCTTCAAGCAGCGTTATCTTTCCATCCGGCACGTTTATTACTCCCTGCCTGGCGACCTCCCCAAGTACGGTAACCCGGAAGTTTAAAAATTCTATTGTGACAACAGGATCAGATAGATATTTCGTGAGGCTGTCGACAAGCAACATTTTAAGATCATGGCGAGTAAGTCCGGCAACTTTCACCCCTCCCAGCTGCGGGAACATTATAATGCCTGACGGGTCGACGGTATAGCCCATCTGCACGTTGTTATAAACTGGTGAAGGATTAAGTAAATTGTAGGGGATTGCACTTTGGTTATTTAAAGCTGTTACAACAATAGATAACTTGTCCCCCGGCTGAATTACATTGTCGTAACTCTGTAAAGCAACCGTGTGAGTTGTGTCGTACTTATCCTGAAAATAATTGAGATTCTTAGGAGCGCGGCAAGAATGGAATAATATAGCCCCGCTTAGCAGCAGCAGAAGAAATCCGAATCGCATTAAAATAGGGTTTAGGTCAAAGCTTCGCTTCAGTCAGTCACATGCTGAATGCAAAAAATAGAGTTGAAACAAGTGCTTCAGTTAGTTATAACGGGAGGGGTATTGCCGGTCTGTTTATGATAATATCCCTCAGGTAATTCAGACAGCAATACTACCACAATTCAAAGTGTTTTCCAACACTTCATTAACAATTTACGGTTATATTGCGAACTCTAATTAATATTTAATCCTTCCAATGTTGCTAAGCAGGATGATGCGCGTACCCCTCCCTAAACTTATTGCCGAAAATAGCGGGTTACGATTTCTGTCCAGGTTTCTTATTCTTTTTGTCTTTTTCTATTATGTAAATATCGCAGCAATCGCCATCACTTCTGAAGGGGGGCTATACTGGCAGTTTGCAGACAAATACCTGGATTACATTTCATTCTGGAGGTATAGCTTATTAAAGTTTTCTTCTATAATTGCAAACCTCGTGGGTTTTGACACCCAAATGGTAGGCCCCTATAAATTAAAGCTTGCGGGTGAAACCCATATGGTTTCAATGGTGTATTCATGCATCGGCTACGGCGTTACAAGTGTTTGGCTGGCCTTTACATTGGCAATGGAATTTGGATGGAAAAAGAAGCTTTTTTGGCTGGTTATCGGTTCTTGCGGGCTCTTTATATTGAACTGCTTTAGAATTGTCGCTATTCTTCTTGCCCACGACAGGCTTGGAGAAAATGCATTATTTGATCATCACACCCTATTTAATATCGTAGCATATGGGTTTGTGTTTCTATTGATGTACCTGATTATCCAGGCAAACGAAAAGACAAACAAAAATAAAACGGTGGATTCCGTTTAACATGATAGCTTCTATTATTTTCAGGGCCGTGTAGACTAAGATTTACTTTTTCATTCGTCCGGTTAAATGAATAACTAAAATCATCTAATAGTTGTTCATCGCAGTTGTGCACGGGTTTGCCATATCTTCCACATCTTTACATAAAATAATATTCGGATGTCTACGATACCTGAAAGCGAACTAATCATCAATAACAGGGGGGCCATTTATCATCTTGATGTAAAGCCTGAAGAAATCGCTCACACAATCATTACTGTAGGTGACCCCAACAGGGTAAAAGAAGTTTCTAAACATTTTGATAGCATTGAATATCGTAACGAACACCGGGAGTTTGTTACTCACACTGGCTTCCTCGGAAAAAAAAGAATTTCGGTAGTGGGTACCGGCATTGGACCGGACAACATAGATATTGTAATGAACGAGGTGGATGCGCTGGTAAACATCGATTTCGAAACGCGCACAATAAAAAAAGAACTTACATCGCTCCAAATCTTCCGGTTGGGAACCAGTGGATCACTTCAAGGTGATATTCCTGTGGACTCGTTTGTAGCAGGTACTCATGGACTGGGACTTGACAATCTTTGTGGTTATTATGTAAAAGAAAATACGGAAGAAGAAAAAGCAATACTGCAAGCTTTTATTACACACACCGGGCTTGAAGGCAGTGCATCATTTCCATACATCTTTTCAGCAGGAGCACACCTATTGAAACATTTCGTGGATGGTTTTCACAAAGGCGTCACGGTCACATGCCCCGGATTTTATGGCCCACAGGGTCGCGTATTGCGGTTGGGTCTCGCCTACCCCGAACTCATCAACAGACTCACCAATTTCTCCTTTGGTAATAATCGAATTAGCAATTTTGAAATGGAGAGCAGCGCAATTTATGGCTTAGGAAAAATAATGGGTCACCAGTGCCTTAGCTTAAACGCTATAGTAGCAAACCGGGTTAATAAAGTATTCTCGAAGGATGGCCAGAAAGCAGTAGAAAACCTGATTGTAAAAGCGCTTGGAATAATCAGTACCATTTAAAAGCCTGGAAGCAAATGCAATTGAACTTCTCAAAATACCAGGGAACAGGTAACGACTTTGTTATAATTGACAATCGGGAAGAGAAATTATTTCTCACCACGAACCAGGTAGCTTTGTTATGTGACAGGCGTTTTGGAATAGGCGCAGACGGCTTAATGCTTTTGGAAAAACACGATGGATTTGATTTCAAAATGGTTTACTATAACTCCGATGGAAGAGAAAGCAGCATGTGTGGGAACGGAGGACGGTGTCTTGTAAAATTTGCCTATGACATGGGGACCAGAAAGGAGAAATATCATTTCCTGGCGGTAGACGGTCCTCATGAAGCTACGTTAAACGGTGATGAAGGGGTAAGATTAAAGATGAAGGATGTGTCAGAAATAGAACAGATCGGGCCAAACTTCGTCATTGATACGGGTTCCCCTCATTTTGTGTTATTCGCTGGAGAAATTGAACGCGCGGATATCGTAACACAGGCAAAAGCCATTCGATTCAACGAGAGATTTGCAGAAAAAGGTATCAATGTAAACTTCGTGGAAAAAAGAACCGATGATATTTTTGTGAGAACCTATGAAAGGGGCGTTGAAGCAGAGACGTTGAGTTGCGGAACCGGCGTAACAGCCAGCGCAATCGCTGCCGTTACAACAGACGGCAGGCACCATATAAAGGTAAGCACGCCGGGTGGCAAACTTTCGGTATTTTTCGTTCGGCACGCTGGAAAGTATGATGATATCTGGCTTTGCGGCCCAGCAGAGAAAGTGTTTGACGGAGTTATCATCCTATAAACGGCATCATTTTCAAGTATTAATATCAACTAACTTCGCTGCGCTTTAGCTTAATAGTGGCTTACAATGATTCAGTATTTCAAAAATATCAACAACAACACCCATGAAATTGAAAAGCCTGATTCAGGCGCATGGGTGAATGTTGTTCCGCCACTAAAAGAAGAAGAGTTTGTAGAACTGAGCGAAAGTCTGGAAATACCCATTGAATTTTTACGTGATTCACTTGACATTGACGAAAGGCCCCGTTTTGAACTGGAAGACAATGTGAAGTTCATAGTAATAAAAACACCGGCTGAAAACAATTCGTTTAATGACAGCGATGCCTATTACATCACGATTCCCATATGCATAATCCTTACCCACAACCAAATTGTTACAGTAAATTCCTTTGATAACGGAGCTATCAAAAAATTCCTGAATAGTTTCCAGAAACGCCATCCCGATAAAAAAAGCATGATGGTGCTGAAAATCTTCGAAAAGATTGTTCACAACTTCATGGAATACCTGAAGGAGATAAATCACCGGCGTAATCTTTACGAGCAAAAACTTTACGACAGCAATCGAAACGAAGAACTGCTTCACTTGATGCGGATTCAGAAAAGCCTGGTTTACTTCGTAACCGCGTTGAGAAGCAACGAACTTGTGATGATGAAGTTGGCGAGAACGAATTTTCTTAGCCTCAACGAGGAGGAAAGAGAATTCCTCGAAGACCTTATTGTTGATACCAGCCAGGCCCTTGAAATGGCGAATATTTACACTACTATCCTTAGCAGCACGATGGATGCGTTTGCCAGCATTATCAGTAATAATCTGAACAATGTAATGAAACGCCTCACCTCCATCACCATCATATTATCACTCCCCATCCTCGTTACCAGTATCTATGGCATGAACGTTAAAATACCTTATGCTGATCAGCCACACGCTTTCTATACTCCTGTCATTCTATCTATCATCATCTCCGTTATCATTGGCGGATATTTCATGAAAAGAAAGTGGTTTTAATCTATGAAGTTTGTAATTAGGGTATACGGCTTATTAATAGACGAAAATTGCCGCGTACTGGTAAGCGATGAGAAAATCAAAGGGAAGTATTATACAAAATTTCCCGGTGGTGGACTTGAATTTGGAGAAGGCACAATTGAATGCCTGGTTCGGGAGTTTCAGGAAGAGACCGGGTTAACCATTACTGTAGGTAAGCATTTTTATACAACCGATTTTTACCAACAGTCTGCCTTCAACCCCGCCCATCAAATCGTTTCAATTTACTACTTCGTAAACGCGAATGATATAGCTACTTTGAAAACAACTGACTCCAAAAACAGTTTTTCGGCAGAACAAATCGCTAATCAAGCTGATTGTGAAGTATTTCGTTGGGTTCCACTTAAGGAGATAACAGCAGAAGATGTTTCCCTTCCAATAGATAAGGTAGTTGCCGGAATGTTGCATGAAAAATATGGAGGTTGAGCAATTGGTATGGGGTTTAAAACCCCGTTTTTTGAACAGTTTTTAAGAATGCCAAACTTGCTTAATCAAAGTTTAATTGAGCCTTTTTAACACCCAAAAACGACTGCTTTCGCCTCTCTTCAATGAGGTTTCCGCAATCGATGCCACAAATATGGAAATATTGGCATAGGCGATCTTTATCAGGGGTAATACACTTCAAATTCATATTACACTTTCTATCTCTTTGATAACTAGAAAATAAAGCTTCATCACTTACACATTGGCCTGGTTAAAAGTGATGAAACAGTGCCCCGATTCAGGTGAAACAGCAGTATTTTAAGCCTATTTAAAACCAGGGTCAGAATTCATCAAAATCAACCCCGCCAAGGCTTTCCGAGGACCTGTTTTACATTTTTTTGTGATGTATAGAGGATTCAGCCTTCTACCTTCGGGGAAGAATATCCACAGTGAAAGGAACGCAATTCCCCAACTGATTTAAAGAGAAAAAACAAAAAACCTGAATCCTATGAAAAACCTAAGAAACAAACTTACTTCAATCGCCGGCCTGTTCTTCTCAACTATGCTTTTCGTAAGCTGTCAGAAAGAAGCGCTTGTTCCTACTACTATTGAAGACTACAATGCTTCAACTACTAATATAGCTCCGTATTCATCAATGAATACTACTTCGGCTTCAACACTTCCTGCAACGACAACGGCGCCTGCATTCAACTTGTCGCTTAACTGGAATAACTATCCTAATGGCTTGTATACATACCAGAATGCGGTTACCGATTTCAAAAATGTAATCTTCTGGGAAGGTCAATCAAGGACTAAAATCTATGGTTCTAAGATGTATGCAACGCTTCTCAAAAACTCTCTTGCCGGCCAGGGTGGTGTAATTGCTAACATGGACGTTCCGGATGCGAGCGAATACCAGATGACATTCGATATGATGTTCGATCAGAACTTTGATTTTAGCTGGGGTGGTAAAGTTGGTTTCGGATTTATGATCGGAAACGGTTACTCTGGTGGTGCTAATGCTACTGATGGTAACGGTGCAAGCATTCGCCTTATGTGGAACAAAACAACATCTGCAGGCCGTACTTTCCTGAAGCCTTACATGTACCACAAAGATCAACCAGGTACATGGGGTGACGATAAGGGTAAATCATTTCCTGCAACTGGAAGTATAGCTAAAGGCGTTTGGTACAAAGTTCAGATGTATGTTAAGAGCAACACTGGTAGCAATTCAAACGGTCATGTAAGGATTCTCATCAACGGTGTAACGCTTATTGATCAGCCTATGCGTTGGACTACTAACGATTCTAAGAGGCTTATAAACAAAATCTCTTTCGAAACTTTCCGCGGTGGTGCTGAAACTTATTGGCAGAGCCCAACCGATGGTTACATTTACTTCGACAACCTGAATGTTCAGGCCCTGGCGAACTAAATCGTTCACTTGGATAGACTGTCAGGTGTAGGTTTACCGGGCTTTCATCCAGCTAATATTAATGCAAAGGCTACTAATGGTAGCCTTTGTTGTTTTCAACAAGTGTGTATCAACGATATATGATTTATGCCCTTACATTTGGCTTCAAAATACCGGCGGAATGCAAACAGATTTTTTGGTAATTGGCTCAGGTATAGCTGGACTCACATACGCATTGAAGGCTGCAAAACAGTTTCCTGCTATGACCATTACAGTGCTTACCAAAACACAGGCTGACGAAACAAACACCAAGTACGCACAAGGCGGGATAGCAGGTGTTATGGATGAAGAGGGCGATAGCTTCGACCGGCACATTGAAGACACTTTGATTGCGGGTGACGGGCTTTGCAATGAAAATGTAGTAGAAATAGTAGTAAAAGAAGGGCCTGAACGGATTCGTGAGATTATTGACTATGGGGCACGTTTTGATAAAACTGCCGACGGCGAATTTTCACTCGGTCGCGAAGGCGGTCACAGCAGGCACCGGATACTGCATCATAAAGATGTTACAGGTAAAGAGATGGAAAGGGCGCTACTGGACGAAGTGGAAAAACACCCGAATATTTCTATTCTAAAACATTGTTTTGTACTTGACATCATTACGCAGCACCATCTCGGCTATCTTGTTACTAAGGCTACCCCGGACATAACTTGTTATGGTGTTTACGTCATGAATTTGCAAAACCAGCAGATTGAAAAAATACTGAGTAAAATTACTGTCCTTGCCAGTGGTGGTAATGGACAGGCCTATAGAACCACCACCAACCCCCGCATTGCAACCGGTGATGGAGTAGCGATGGTATAC
>JAEZDR010000157.1 GCA_023433265.1 Bacteroidota bacterium
CTAAAGATCAACCGCGAGGGAGTATTTATGCACAACGAAGTCTTGGTAGACTTGGAAACCATTAGGAAAAAAAGCCTGGAAGATGATGTTGCACTCATTGAGTTATCGCTACATACTTCGCTGCCGCACACCGAAGCCGGTGCTGTTGAACTTACCCCGCACGCAGTTTTTGTACAGGCAGAAGAAAGTTTAAGGCTTGACGGTTACCCTGTTAAGCCTGCAATAGCAGCATTTCCGGGTATAGTCAAGCTGCTTCGCTCGTTGTCGGGTGGTAAACCGGTTGGAATCAGGATATCGGGATGGAATAAAACAAACTTAAAAAAGCTTTGTGCTATCTACATGCACAACAATCAGGCGCCTGATTTCATTTCCCTGCACTTTAGCAGGTTAACGGGAGAGGAAGCTTCAGTTCTTCAGGCAATAGCTGAAGCAAAACAGGTGTTACAAAATGCCAAGCTTGACGGCGATATCGCTCTGCTTGCTACCGCCAATATGATCAGTGCTTCACAAGCCACGGCGATGGTGCGTGCGGGTGCATTAACAACATATCTGTCGTCTCAACATTCAATTAACTCCGGTTACAAATTTGCTCTCAAAGACACACAACCGGGAGAGCTTTACTTAAACTAAAAAATCATCATGAAAAAGAAAAGCAGCGAGCTGATGATCTCAGCCTCGGATTATGATATATTGAACAACTACATAAGAAAACACAGTGAAGTGAAAAGTGATCGTGTGTTTGTGGAAATGCTGCAAAAGGAACTTAAGCAGGCACGGGTGGTAGAAGATAAGGAACTGCCTGCCAATGTAGTACGGCTAAACTCAAAAGTAAAAATACAGGAAGGCACTCAGGGCAAGCCGGTCGAAGTGAAAGTGGTATTGCCCGAACATGCTGATATCAGGTCAAGATTCATTTCAATCTTCGCTCCGCTTGCAACGGCTTTATTTGGATATAAGGAAGGAGCTACTGTAACCTGGCAGGTACCTGCAGGTAAAAAAGCGTTTAAAATACTGGAGGTCTGCAACTCACTCCAGGCTTAGTTAAATGGCCCCGGTTTTCACCGGGGCTTTTTTCGCCAATAAACCTACTCCTTAAAGCCTTGCACCAACTATATTTGTTTGAAACAGCAAAGCTGATATATGGAAAAAGAACTGGTAGGATACCTTGCCTCTGTGTTGCTCGTCGTTTCTTTATCCCTACGAAACGACCTGAAGTTCAGGTGGACGAACGCAGCAGCCGCTACTACTTTTGTTATCTATGGGTTATTGATAGATAGCATGCCCATAACAGTAACAAACGCTGCTGTTTTGCTTATCAATATTTACTATCTCTACAAGATTTATACGGCTTCAACAGAGGAAGATTTTCAAATCGTAGAGTTGGAAGACACCAATGCTTTACCTTCCAAATTTTCAACATTCTACAAAGAGGACCTGCAATCCTATTTTCCCGAAGCCGCATCAGGCGTTCAACAGGCAAACTTCAAAGCAGTGGTGCTTAGAGACATGGCAATTGCAAACCTGTTTTGTGCAAAAGTGCACGGCGATGGCACCGCTGAAGTTCTCATCAATTATACAATTCCTAGGTATAGGGATTATAAAGTAGGCACCTTCATCTTCGAAAAGGAGAAGAACTTTCTTTCGTCTAAAGGCATCAGGAAAATCTACTACAAGTCAGTATCGCATAAAGGCCACATGGACTTTATCAAAAAACATGGCTTTAAAGAAGATGGAAGCGGGTGGAGTAAAAGCCTGGGGGGATAAAATAAAAAATGGCAGATTACTTACATCGCACCGCTACAACCGCCCATCCTTGCTACCTTCCGGTCCTGGGGAGTTTCAGCAGGAGCTGGTCGTGTAAGACCTGCCACTGCAAATGTAGGGGAAGTGCGGCACTTACGCAAGCTTTTACAAATACTTTACAAGCCTGGCTGCATAATGAAGTTTCTTGAATTAATAGTCGTCACTCCTATTAATTCATCGCTGCGGCCACTCACAGGTCTGTAGTAAACGAGTATCGTGTATTCGTTCTCGGTTTCTGTATAGCTTGGCCCCACAAAATCAACCTCGCCCGTTCTGGAACGGGTCACATACACATAGTTATAATACCCTTGTTTCAGCAGGAGCGATGCTTCATATTCACCTTTTTCAGCGTTGTACTGCATTTGGGATGCTTCATCAAGTTTGTAATTATTAAACTGACCCACTACATACACTTCTTTGTCGCTGAAAGGCTGGTTATCAGTCGGTATCAGGCTAAATTGAACATTCCCGTAATCCCCTTGCCAAAACGGGTTCACGTTATCGGTCGTGGTAATTTCGAAATAACCATTGTAGTCCCTGAAGAAGATGTACCGCTGCTGACCTTTCTCAGAATCTGCCGAAACATACACGGTCCACGGAAGGGTGGTTTTGTCCACTTTCGACATCCGCTCCGTTTGAAACCGGAAACTTCTCATGTCCAGCCACTTATATTCTTTTCCCGCAGCAAAGATGCCTACATTATCGCCGCTGTATTCCAATAGGTTACCCCTAATGAACGTTGGCGTAAGGTTCTTCAGGGCATTATCCCATCTCCAGTTTTGTAATACCACCACTTTTAGTTGCTGCTGTGGATTGAGGATGTTCAGCTTCTTTTGATCAATCGTGAACTGGATTTTATGATGTGTTCTGAATAGCTGTGGATTGAAAGGCTGAAGGAGCTGCGCTCCTATTGAAACGTAGTTATCCGTCACAAGCAACCGCTTGGTAAAAGCAAGTTGAGAAGTATCTCCGTTTGTAAAAACCTTAATAAGATAGTTGCCGGTGCGGGATGGAATGCTGTTGCGCTCGGGCAAAATGGCCTGGTAATGAATGTATTTTGTGAGCGCTATCGAGGAAACCCTGTAGGTGGTAATCCTGTTTTGCGTAAAGCCCCGGATATAATCGAAACTGCTGAGGTTTACAGGCTCCCAGTTTGCATCGCACAACTGGTAGGTGTAAAAATAACTTTTGAAGTTGCTGCCCAACTCATCAAAGTGCAACTCAACCGAGCCTATGGAACCTAAGGATACCACCGGGTAACTCATTTGATTGCCGGCATGGTAAAGCTGGACACTCTTAATATCCTTGTTAATGATTTCATCGGGCTCGGCCGCAAAACTGCTGTTTACACAAAGCAGGAAAACGGTAAGTGTGGCAAGTCGCAGCATCTCAGCTAATTTACGCTAAACCTACAACATAATTAGCATTGCTTAAAGGCTTTGTATATTGCCGCCGGCAAGCTGCCACAGGTTTAACAAAACTCATGAATATTGCGCCTTTTATAGCCCGCCGCATCACTTTCAACAAGCAGAAATCTTTCTCGGGTTTCATCATCAGGCTGGCAACCGTGGCAACAGCGCTTAGTGTTGCAGCAATGATCATAACGCTTGCCTTTGTCAACGGTTTCCAAAAAACGGTGAGCGAAAAAGTATTTGGCTTTTGGGGACACATGCGGGTTCAGCAATTTGAGGGCGAACGTTCAATCGTTGCCGAAGAAACCCCGCTTGACAAAAACGATTCCGTTGTAAGCATTCTAAAACGCACACCCGGCATAGTTCGGGTGCAACCCTTCGCCACCAAGAGCGCTGTACTGGATAAAGACCGGGAGATTGAGGGTGTATTGTTCAAAGGTGTCGAAAGCAATTACAATTTTAAAAACCTTGACCAGTTTCTGGTAGAAGGTAGATGGATCAACTTCTCCGACACCCTTTATAGCAAAGAAATCAATGTTTCGCAGGCCGTTGCCAAACTGCTGAACATGAAGGTGAACGATACGATAGCCATCTATTTTATTTCGCCCGGCGACGGTAAAACAAACACAAGGCGCCTCAGGGTGGCAGGTATATTCAAAACAGGGATAGAAGAGTTTGATAAATTGTTTGCACTCGGCGATATACGGCTTCTCAGGCGGGTAAATAATTGGAGAGAAGACCAGATCGGCGGCTATGAAATTTTTCTTGCCAATTACGAACAGATGGATTCAATCAATACTGTCCTCTACCGTGATTTACCATTTGAGTGGGTAAGTAAAACACTTAAAGAGATTTATCCCAACATCTTCGATTGGCTCTCCATCCAGGATATGAACAGGGACGTCATTTTCATTATCATGGCTGTCGTAGCCATCATTAACCTCGTAACCTGCCTGCTGATACTAGTATTGGAACGCACCCGGATGGTGGGAATTCTAAAAGCAGTGGGAGCCAGGAACATTACCATTCAAAAAATCTTTCTCTATAACGCAACATTAATAGCCACCGTTGGCATCGGCAGCGGGCTTGTGGTTGGCCTCGGCCTTTGTTACCTGCAACTTAAAACCGGGTTTATTACAATGAATGAAACCGCTTATTACGTAGCAACGGCCCCGGTCGACATAATTTGGTGGCAGGTAGCAGCCGTATGCGCAGGAACCTTCCTGGTCTGCTTTCTCGCCCTTACCATTCCAACCTTGATCGTCAGGGGAATCAAACCTGTAAAAGCCATTCAATTCCGCTAAATCTGGCGTAAAAGCATATATACATAAACAGGAACGATAACTCCCATCAGGCCCGCCCTGTTAGCGAATAAGCAACTATACCCACCCATTCTTTCATTAGCCTGCGCCAATGTTCTAGCACCACTACCTGTGGAATGATGTATGTATTCAAAAATCCCCGGTCAGCAACCAGGTAACCCGCCGGGTAGGGAACTATCTGCCCCGCCATGCCTGCACGGTCAAACACCTTTATGCTACGTGGAATATGTATGGCAGAGGTTATCAGAACATAGGGAGGCCGCAGTTGCAGGCTATCAAGTAGCTGCTTGGTAAACAAAGCATTTTCATGGGTGTTTCTCGCCCTGCCCTCAATAAGAATATCACTTACAGGCACACCCATGCTAACCAGTTCTCCCGATACAAAAGCCGCTTCGCTGTAACTAACTCCCGGCAAAACATCGCTGCTACCCCCGGTTATGGCTATCTTCTTTATATGTCCTTGCTTGTACAGTTTCAACGTTTGGATAAACCTGTCTGCATTCTCATTGAATTTTCCTTTCCCGTCCTCATCATAAGACCCCATACCACCTAACAATATCCCGCACGAATACTGCTGCCTCGGTTTAAAACTAACTGGAGACGGTTGGTACAGGTTGAGCACCAACATGAAGATGGCTTTGTTACTAAACAAAAACAGCACGCCTAAAGCAGCATATAATAATCGTTTCTTTTGAGGCTGCCTTTTGACGAACAAATGCAAAAGCAACAAAATGACAACCCACGTAAATGGGGAAACAAGAAACTGCAGCAGTTTAGACAAAAAGAAGAACATTATGTTACCTGGTTAAATGAGATAAAATAATACCGGCAGCCATGGCAGCATTTAGGCTTTCTGCTTTTCCTTTACGCGGGATAGTAATCTTATGCTGAATCAGGCCTAGGTTTTCTGCTCTAATACCTCCTCCCTCATTGCCGATCAATAAAACGCCATCACGTTGTGCTTCCATTTGATGCACGGGTTTGCCGTCTAACATGGCACCAAATACCTTTTTATTTTTCAAATACAGGTGCAGGTCTCCATAAAATAACATCACCCGGCCAAGGCTACCCATACTAGCCTGTACTACCTTTGGATTATAGCAATCTACTGTGTCACTTGAGGCAAAGATGGTTTCAATACCAAACCAATCTGCAAGACGGATGATGGTTCCAAGGTTACCTGGGTCTTGTATCCCATCCAGTGCAAGTTGCAAGCCTTCTTGTTTAACCTGCTCCAGGTTATAAACGGGAATCTCAAACACGCCCAGTACCTGTTGCGGTGATGGATGGTTGCTAAGCCGCTGCAATTCTTCCTCTGACACCACAATCTTTTCAACCATTGCTGGTAGTTCTACGTTCCATTCTTGTAAAGCATAAACTTTCCTCACGGTCAAGCCTGCAGCTAATAGCTCCCCTACGGTCTTAACGCCTTCGGCTACAAACATTCCAAGGCTTTGCCTGTTTTTTTTAGCGTACAAACTTTGAATATATTTGACCTCATTTTTACTCACCATCTCTTATGCGTTTTTTATGCAAATGCCAACTAGTTATTGCACTTTTTCTCCTGGTTGGAATTTGTGTTTTAAATTCCTGCACCACCGTTAAAAACCATCCTAAGGGCCGCCCTTTTCTTTACAAGACTAAGATTGTTCTAACGAACGATGTAGCCAGGGTTGAAAAAAGATGGCTTAAGAAAGAACTGCCCAGGCAGATGCACGACAGCCTGCAACTTAATCAAAAGACTTTTTTTTTAGCAAAAACCATAATCAACCCACCGGTCTTTGATAGTTTCCGTTTGTCAAAAAGTGAAGATTTAGTGGCAGCCTATTTAAGGTCCAAAGGGTACGACACACCAAAAGTAAGTTCAAATTTTGCTATCAAAACAGTGGGTGATCAGCAGCGTGTTTTTGTAAACATGAACGTTGACCCCGCCAAACGGGCTATAGTATACAAGAACGTGGTCGAGGTAATCGATTCTGCAATGTCTAAGAAAGACAAAAAGAAACTTGAGCTTGAGTTATCAAATTACTGGGACGACAGCTTGAAAGTGAGATGGCAACAGCAATACGTCTTCTTTCGCAAGTTACTTACCCCACCTATGCTCGACACATCCCGGCTCGCCATGAGTGAAACGCTCATGAAATCTTATCTCAGGTCCCGGGGATATTATCACCCTTTGCTCACTTCAACCATCGATACAATAGATTCGAAAAAACGTTTTAAGAAACTCATAGCTACGGAAGTGAAAATGATTGTTTATCCCGGTAACCAAACAATCATCGATTCATTCAATATAGATATAGCCGATACCATGTTGCAAAAGCTTTCGATTGCAAATCCAAAGCGTTCGCAAATAATAGCGGGAAAAACACCTTTCACAGTGGCTGCCATTGCCGACGAACTTGAGCGAAACCTGTCATACTTCAGGCAAAACGGGTATTTCAGATTTACCAGGGACGATTTGATTGCTCACGTAGACACTATAGATGAGCGCATGCTGGAAATAAGTACCGATCCTTTTGAACAAGCTATTATCATTACACAGCTTGAAGCAAAACGGAAGCAACATCCAACAGCTTCGGTTACCATCAAACTTCGTAGCCAGGTGGATAGTAGCTACTTGAACCCGCTGCACACGAAACAATATTTTATCGATTCGGTTTATTACTACCCGGAATACGATGGAGTAGAACTCCCCGACTCTGTAATTACGCAAACGTTTAAAAATGAGCAAACAGAACAGGGCTTCATTGTGAAGAAAGATCATTTTGGAAGCTTCAAAATAAATCCCATGCGGGAAAACACTTTCATCCGTCATGGGCAGCTATACGATGAAACTCGGTACCTCAGAACTTTAAATGCATTCAATCAACTTGGTGCCTGGAGTCAGGTAGATGCCATTGCGCGACCTTCAGGCGAGGATAGCCTAAACTTCCACATTCTACTTACAGAGGCAGACCCAATAGGAGTTGTTTTCGACCTTGAAGCCAGTAGAAACACAGGCGACTTCCTGGGCTCCACAAACCTGTTTGGAGTATCTCTCAACAGCACTTTCAGGTCACGCAACCTGGGTTTCCCGCCGGGGCTCGCCAAAAAAGCATTTCAATACAGCGCTACTTTACGCAATGGAGTGGAGTTAAGCATCGGTGATGAAAAAACCTTCCTGCAAACCCTCCAAACATCCCTCGGGCAAACACTGGCTATGCCGCGGTTAAGGTTTCCAATCGGTAGCCGCCTTATCGACTCCGCCCTTTCAAAGCTTACGCGTACCTACGTTTTCGGCAGGCCGGTAATAAGGTACCCACAACAACAATGGCGAAGAGAAAGCCCGAAAACCATCATCAATGTAAATGCAGCTTACACGGACAGGCGCGACTTTTTTAGATTAAGGTCACTCACCGGTTCATGGGGATACGACTGGAAAAGAGGAGACAATGTTTGGAGCGTGCGTGTTCCTAACCTGGAGTTTTATTCGCTCGACACCTTACCACAGCTTGTAACAGCTTTCGAAACCAACCCGTTTCTGCGTTCAGCTTTCAATACAGGATCCATAGTGGGCCTCCTGTCCTTCAATTATACGCAGACCTTCAATCATCCGCGTCATACAAGATTAGCAAGGATGCGCAGGTTTGCAATGGAAACTTCCGGCTTCCCGGGTTCACAGCGCATTGCAAGCGAAGTTTATCAATATGTGAAGTTTGAACACGAACAAAGGTGGACAATCTCGTACCCTAAATCGGCTTTTGCCTTTAGGTTCTTTGGGGGTATTGGTTTCAACTACAGCAACGATGTGGGCATTGGGTTCACTTTACCATTTTACAAGCAGTTTGTAGCCGGTGGCCCTAACAGCATGCGTGCGTGGGGATTAAGGCAACTCGGCCTCGGCTCTTCCCTCGTGAGTGATACTTCCAGCACTTTCAGAGATAGGTTTGGAGATATGCAGCTTGAATTGAACATGGAGGTGAGACGAACTATTTTCAGTTTCGGCAGTTTCACGCTAAACGGCGCGCTATTCGCAGACATAGGTAATATTTGGAACGTCAGGGAAACAAATAATAAACTGGCCGAGTTTAACCTCAGCCGCCTCGGGCAGGATATTGCAATTGGAACCGGTGTAGGCCTTAGACTTGACTTTGGATACTTCCTGGTGCGCTTTGATTTTGGAATTAAATTGAAGGACCCCGCCCGTAGAGCCAACGGAGGCTGGCTTAGCCTCAGGGATTTCAGTTGGGAAAACAACGAATTTCCCGGCAAGGACAAACGGAACAACTACGCCATTCAATTAGGTGTTGGTCTGCCTTTTTAAGGACTGGATTGTTGATAATCAACTCCTTCATTACAATGCTTAGCATCCTTCTTATCTCCTTAATCTTAGATTAAGATAAAAAAATTGTGTATTGTTAAACTAACATGTGTAAGTATAAGCCTTAGTTTTGTGCCCTTTAAAAAACGAAACAGCTTCCTTTATGTCAGTGCCAACAACAATGATCTCAACTGAACAACTTTTGCAGCTTGGTTTATCCGACACATTGAATATTCATTATCAGCTTTCTCCCGAAGAACTGGTTGAACAAACCGTTAACCGCGGCCAGGGAAAACTGAACGATACAGGTGCGCTTTGCATAAACACTGGCGAGTTTACAGGTCGTAGCCCTAACGATAAATTCACCGTTAAGGATGCTAAAACTGAGAACTCTGTTCATTGGAACAATTTCAATATTCCAATTGATGAAAAGTATTTTCACCAGTTGAAGAAAAAAGTGTTGGACTACCTTGGTCAAAAGGAAGAAGTGTGGGTACGCGACGCTTATGCTTGTGCCGACCCTAATTACCGTCTAAATATCAGGGTAATAAACGAGAACCCTTGGAGCAACTTGTTTGCATACAATATGTTCCTTCGTCCAACAGACGCTGAACTGGAAAACTTCAAACCTGAATGGCATATCATCCAGGCTCCTGGATTCAAAGCAGATGCAGCAGTTGACGGCACCCGCCAACACAACTTTGCTATTGTTTCTTTTACCCACAAGACCATTCTTATAGGTGGTACGGGCTATACAGGCGAAATGAAGAAGGGGATATTCACTATCCTCAACTACATCCTTCCGCACGAAAAGAACGTCCTTAGCATGCACTGCTCTGCAAACATGGGTAAAGACGGTGACGTTGCCGTATTCTTTGGATTAAGCGGAACAGGTAAAACAACCCTGAGCGCAGATCCCAATCGTAAACTGATTGGTGATGACGAACATGGCTGGACTGAGAATTCGGTTTTCAACTTTGAAGGCGGCTGTTATGCAAAAACCATTGACCTGAGTGAAGAAAAGGAACCTGAAATTTTCAGGGCTATTAAGCCTGGAGCAATCGTTGAAAACGTTGGTTTCTTCGAAGGCACCAACAAAATAGATTTCCATAACTCATCCATCACGGAAAATACCAGGGTAAGTTATCCGCTTAGCTACATAAGCAATGCGCTGGAACCTAGCATCGGCGGATTGCCAAAAAACATTTTCTTCCTTACTTGCGATGCATCGGGCGTATTCCCTCCTATCAGCAAGCTTACTCCGGGACAGGCAATGTATCAGTTCATCAGTGGTTATACTGCAAAAGTTGCAGGTACTGAAGCTGGCGTAACTGAGCCAAAACTCACTTTCAGTGCATGTTTTGGGGCACCGTTCCTTCCCTTACATCCGGGTAAATACGCTGAGATGTTGGGCCAGAAGATGCAAAAACACAATGTAAACGTTTGGATGGTTAACACAGGCTGGAGTGGTGGGCCTTACGGTGTTGGCCACAGGATGAAGCTGGGTTACACCCGTGCCATGATTACTGCAGCACTGAATGGCGAACTAAACAATGTTGAATTTGAAGCGCACCCTGTTTTTGGCATGATGATGCCTAAAACATGTCCCAACGTACCTGACGAAATTCTTAACCCGCGTAACACTTGGGAAGACAAGGCAGCCTACGATGCAAAAGCAAAGGATCTTGCAGCACAGTTTGTAAAAAACTTCGAGAAGTATGCAAGTGGCGTAAATCAAGAAATCCTTGCAGCGGCTCCAAAAATCTAATAGACGAGTATCTTTTATATAAAAGCGCCCTATACGGGCGCTTTTTATTTGGTGGGCAACCACTGGTCAGCAATATGCATCTTTGTAAACAGTAGAAAAACAGAGCTTGATGGGTCAAAATAAATTGGAGCGGTTCTCTCAGTTAAAGCAATTTGAAAATGTATTGGAATACCCTGGAGATATGCAAGGTAAATGGAGTAATTTTTTTAAGAACAGCAACCCGGTTGTTCTTGAACTCGCATGCGGAAAAGGTGAGTACGCCCTTGGCCTGGGGCGCATGTATAAGGATAGAAATTTCATAGGAGTGGATGTAAAGGGTAATCGGTTATGGAGGGGAGCGAAAACGGCGCTCGATCAGGGGCTTCATAACGTGGCCTTTCTCAGAACACAGATCGATCGTATCGACACCTATTTTGCAAAAGATGAAATCGACGAAATCTGGATCACTTTTCCCGATCCTCAACTAAGGTTGTCAAAAATCAGGAAGCGGCTTACACATCCAAAATTCCTGCGTAAGTACGCTGCTTTTCTAAAACCCGGTGGCCTTATCCATCTAAAAACAGATAGCCCGGATCTTTATAACTTTACAAAAACAGTTGTCAGCCTCTATAATCTACAATTAGTGGAAGATTTTGAGGACGTTCAGGCAGCCGTAACCAGGAAACCAGAGCTGGATATAAAAACACATTACGAAGGCTTAGATATTGCCCAAAGCAATAAAATACATTATCTTTTATTTAAGCTCGCAGGCAATCTTAGCATGGAAAAAGATGAAGAGCTAAAAGATTTATTTCGTGAAAAAGGAGTTGAAGGAGGGCGCTGATTACACATATACCCCGGAAGGGTATATGGTCTTTACCGGGCAATACTTGCTCGAGCGGGGCTATTGCTGTGGAAGCGGTTGCCGTAATTGTCCTTACGGCTATGCGGCAGTGGAAGACCCTGCTAAAAGAAGGAATTTACAGGACTTGCAGGCTGACCGGTTAAACAACAATAATCTCACTCAATAAGGCTGGTTTGAAAACAGATTTCTTTACGGATGTTTACCAGGTAGTCCGCCTTGTTCCTAAAGGCCGGGTTACTACCTATGGAGCCATAGCTGCATACCTCGGCACAAAGCTAAGTGCACGCATGGTGGGCTGGGCAATGAACGCAGCACATAATTGCAAGCCAAAAGTACCCCCACACAGGGTAGTAAACAGGAATGGCATTTTGACTGGCAAGATGCACTTTTACTCACCAACTGCTATGGAAGAAGCATTGAAAAAAGAAGGGATCGAAACAAAAAACGACCAGGTGCAGAACTTCAAACAATTGTTCTGGGACCCGGCCGTTGAGTTGTCTATTTAATCCGTTTACTTCAGCGCAAACACTACATTAGCGTCAAACTTCAGTTTTATCTTCTTGAAGTCAACTTCCATCGGTGGAGCATCACCAACTGCTTTCTGCTCCATCATCACCGAATTGGCCATCAACATCCTTGGTTGCGGATAGTATCCTGCATCGTTAGGTTCATTAATCGTCATCGCCTCACCCACTTTTTCTCCGATTGCCCCAGCCAGTAGCTCTGCTTTTATTTTGGCATTCTTCACTGCCTGGATCTTCAACTGCTCCCTGTATTCTGTAAGCTTACTGTGAGCCGTGCGTTGTATAAAAAAGTTCTGCGTTGCTTCATCATCCATCTTCTTTACCAGTTCATCCATCTTGGCAGTGGAAGAAAGCTTAATCAGGTAGCTTACGGTTGCTTTCATGTCAGGATTCTCCTTCTTTTTATTCTTGTGCCACCACCAGTAATTTTGGTCGTAACCACTATAACCCTGCACGCTTATGTCCTTTTCTGTTAAGCCTATACTTTTTACAGCAGCCAGGAATTTATTAGTGATGGTCTCTATACTTACTTTCCCGGCTCCTTTTTTATCGTATTCCCTCAGGTCCACTTGAACATAAATCTCGTCAGGAACTACTTCCATCTCTGCGCTTCCATTTACATTAATTGTCCGATGATAGGTCCCCACTTGTGCTGTAAGTTGAGTAAGGGCGATGCTAAACAGTGCCGATACGAGTATTTTCTTCATAGTTGTTGTGTTTTATCAATAGATGCCGCCAAAGATATAATTGCACAACTTGAAATTTATCAATAACAGCTCTTAACAATATATTGGCCTTCGTTACATTTGCGTTTGCCCCGGCAATGCAATGAGTATAGTTGACAGACTTAAACATATCAGGTTCATTAGGCGAATCCTCTATGGCATCATTGGCATATTCACCTATCCGGGGCTTGCATTGTTTAACACTGTAAAAATTGAGGGAACGCAACACCTCGAAGGCCTTCCCGACAGGAAGGTATTATTCGTAAGCAACCACCAAACTTATTTCGCGGACGTAATGATGTTACTGCACATTTTTTCTGCAGTTAAATGGAGAAAAAGAAACAGGCTAGGCCTCCCTTATTATCTCTTGAACCCCTTCACCAATGTTTACTTCGTGGCAGCCCGCGAAACAATGAACGACAGTTGGCTTGCCCGGCTGTTTAAATTGGGTGGCGCACTCACCGTTAAAAGAACCTGGAGAGCCGATGGCAAGGATGTCAAACGCCAAAGGGATGAAGCAGATACCTGCCAGATCCACGAGGCGCTCGGCAGTAGTTGGGTAATAACCTTTCCCCAGGGTACAACTAAACCTTTCGCCCCCGGAAGAAAAGGCACTGCCCATATCATTAAAAATGTTCAGCCCATTGTTGTGCCCGTAGTAATCAATGGCTTCTGGAGGGCTTTTACAAAAAAAGGCCTCAGTTTTAAAAAGAAAGGCTCTCTTTTGTCTGTACGCTTCAAACAACCAATTGCAGTAAATTACGATAATTCGACCGAAGAAATTCTTGAGCAGGTAATGGATTCCATCGAACAAAGCAAACGCTACATGCTCAAAGGCAGGCACCATTGGATGAATGTCCTGGACAAATAAGCCGCTTCTGTCCCCTGGCCCACATCTTCAACCGGTCGCATCCTACACCTTATAAATAGCCCTCAAATCCGGCGTTTTCAGTATGTCCATAATCATCACAATCCTACTACATTTGCTTCAATAAGGCTAAAAAATGAAGAACCTGCTTTCTTATTTAATAATTGCGCTGCTGGTTGCTTGTTCCGCATCAAAACAAGGCTCATTAAGTAAATCTGGGAAGGAACTGCAAAACAATCTTCGGCTCCATGTGCAATACCTGGCAGATGATAAGTTGGAAGGCCGGCGTACAGGCACTCAGGGCGAAGTGCTTGCAATGCGCTACATAGCTGCACGGTTCGATAAGGCAGGACTCGAACCCAAAGGCACCAATGGCTTTATCCAGGAATTTACCATTGAAGAAGGAAAAACCTATGATAGCAGCTCAGTGGAATTGTTAGTAAACGATAAGTCACTTAAAGTGAGAACGGATTTTTTCCCCCTCCCCTATTCCGCAAACGCTACATTAAATACGCAGGGTTCGCCTGCACTGCGGGAAAAAGGCGAAGCTTGGTTTCTTGATGTTGCTGAACTCTTGGAAGACAATAAAACCAACCCACACTTTGATATCCACTCCGAAATCAAAAAAGCAGCAGATAAGAATGCCCGAAAAGGCGCTACCGCATTAATTGTTTATAACAGCGGAAACAAAGTTGATAATATTCAATTCAGCCGTTTCGATACCTCAGCTTCACTTCCAATACCTGTTCTGTACATTACTGCTAAAGGTAAAAAAGCCTATATGGGCGATGCGACAGCTACATACTACCTCACAATAAAAACGAACCTGGTTAACACGAGCCGGCAAGCCCGCAACGTAGTGGGTTTCATCAACAACAATGCAAAAAACACGGTCATCATCGGGGCCCATTACGATCACCTTGGTTATGGCGAAGACCAAAATAGCCTTGATGGTCACGGGCACATCCACAATGGAGCAGATGACAACGCTAGCGGAGTTGCAGGATTAATCGAGCTGGCAGCTATGCTAAAAAAGTCTGACTTGCATGCTAACAATTACCTCTTTATTGCTTTTTCAGGCGAAGAACTCGGATTAAAAGGCAGCAAATATTGGCTGGACAACCCTACCGTTTCTATTTCGCCTAACTACATGATCAACATGGATATGATTGGCCGCTACGACTCCTCACGAAAGTTGACTATTGGTGGCTACGGCACCTCACCCACCTGGGGCGCTATATTTACACCTTCCCTTTATCAACCATTGGTGGTTAAGTTCGATAGTTCAGGTGTAGCGCCAAGCGATAACGCTTCGTTTTACCGCAAGGATATCCCGGTTCTATTCTTTTTTACAAATAGTCACAGCGATTACCATAAAGCATCTGACGATGCCGATAAAATAAACTACGAGGGTCAAACCCGCATTGTAATGCTGGCGTATAACGTTATTGAAAAAGCAAACAACCAGGGTAAACTCTCTTTCCTTAAAACCAGTGAGCCGCAAATGGCAAGGGCAAGTTTTTCAGTCAGCTTGGGTGTTATGCCTGATTACGGCTATACAGGAACAGGCATGAGGATAGATGGCGTGAGTAAAGGTCGCTTGGCAGAAAAAATCGGCTTGCAGGCAGGCGATGTGTTATTGCAATTGGGTGAATATAAATTTGTAGATGTGCAAAGTTATATGCAGGTGCTTGGCAAGTTCAAAAAGGGTGATAGAACCAAACTTACCATCAGTCGTAATGGAAAACAGATGCAATTCGATTTGGAGTTTTAACAATGAACCTGAAGCTTGACATATCATCTCAAACCGAGGATTTCTTCGATGATGCGCGCATATTAGGCATAATAGCGCCTTTGAAAAACTACAAATTCTGCTGGCACCTAAACAATCGTCTTGGTTACAATTTTGTTCTTGACCCTACAAAAGAAATAACGCTGGCGAAAAAAGGAAGGAACTATTTTTTTCCCGTTTATACACACCAGGAAACAAGCAGTCTTGCAGAACATTTCCTCTATTACAACCATTACGAAGGCGAGTTCCTTTTACCTGAGTTCAAGCACATTGATTTTCTCTGGCTCATCAAAGGTGGAGGATTGGAAAATGAGCAAATACAGGGCATACTAAGCGCCGTGAAGCAACTTGAACATGTGCAATTAATTACTGAACTCACAAACGAGCAAATCAAAAACAAAAGCCATTTGATTCTCTAATCTACCCGGTTTATGTGGAGCCATACAAACGACACCCTTTACAGGAAATTTTCATTCAGCAACTTCTCCCAGGCTTTTGCGTTCATGACGAGGGTTGCTATTGAAGCTGAGAAGATGAATCACCATCCTCGTTGGACGAATGTATATAATACGGTAGAGATTTGGTTGAACACACATGACGCAGGAAACATAGTAACAGAAAAAGATCACAAGCTCTCAGAACTGATAGACAGGATTGCAAATGAATAATTATATAGCGAAAGGAGTTGTAATGGTACGGCCATTCGGTTTTGGCGTTAACGAACAAACAATGGCTTCCAATGCTTTCCAATCGTCTCAGGTTTTGCCGCACGAGGCCTTAAGGGAAAAGGCCATCCATGAATTTAACGGCGTTCTGGCATCCCTTCAAAAACACAACATCGAAGTGCTGCTTTACGAAGACTCAGCCTTCCCTGGAAAACCAGACGCACTGTTTCCTAATAATTGGTTCTGCACTTTGCCTGATTGTATAATTTCTATGTTCCCTATGA
>JAEZDR010000042.1 GCA_023433265.1 Bacteroidota bacterium
TCGAACTTGCTAACTTTGTAACCAAGGTTAGCAGCATAAGTAAATCCTGAAGTGCTACCACCACCAGATGCAGAGAATGAGCTAAAACCTAATTGTGGCTCAACATAAAAACCGCTGAATGAATGGCGATATCCTACTTTGAAAGGAATCTGACCCATTGCAACGCCTTTAACTTTGAAGCCCATGATGTCTTGCTCTTTACCAGCATAAGTGATGTAACCCGCAGTTGCAGTGATTGCACTTGATTCGCCGAAGTTGTAAGCATACTTAAGGGTAGCACCAATTCCGAAAGAATTAGATTTACCGAAGTCGCCCATTGGAAGTGCAGCTTCCAAGCCAGCTCCTAATTCGTGCTGAGCCATTGCAGCCGTACCAAGGAATAATGCAGTTAAGAGTACAATTGTTCTTTTCATGGTTTAAGATGTTTTGATTGTTTAAAAAGGTTTTGATTTCTTGCACAAAGAAAAATGAAAAACTGAAACTAACAAACTTTTTGCGCTGTTTATTAAAGGTTTTCTATTTTAAAGGCAATTTAAAAGGATAAAGTACTCAAGCTAACTATTATTCACATCAATAAAAATTGCTATCAACGATAAACTACATGGGATCGTCTGCAGTTGGGCCATACATGCCCGGGAAACGAACGTTAAGCAGCCTGAGGTAAACCGTAAGCTGAGCCCTGTGGTGAATAAGATGGTTCATACAAAATGAACGAAGCACCGCAGGCTTTGGTTGAGTGAAAAACGTTTGATCGCCGCTGCGCAATGTCCATGTTTTAGAAAGTGTTTCATCACTTGCCTGTTGCAATGCAGCACGCGCACCATCTACCTGCTTGTCAAAAAAGGAGAGTAACTCTTCTGTAGAGGAAGGCTTAAAGGGTTTATAGTTACCGGCCGCAAAATCAAGTTCATCAGTCGTAAGCGTTACGGCAACCCATCCCGGTATCTCTGCCACATGGGAGGCAAGAGCGCTCAACGAAAAAGATTTCTCATGCGGTTTCCAGTCAGGGTTGTCGAAAGGTATTACCTGTAACAATTTCCTGGTGCTGGACATTTCCTGTTCGAATTCCTGCAGGAACGCATCAATAAATCTCATGATAGTTGTTTTAAGGGTGCTAATGTAAGCATTCATTTAAAGAATTTATTATGCTTAAACCCGGCAGATAGAAAGGACTGGAAAGCATAAAAAGTGGATAAATAATTTACCTAAATATTTTAGCATGGAGTACGGAAATGTATTACCTTGCAGCTATAAGAAACTATTATTGATATGTCAAATGCAGAAAAGCTAAAAGCGCTAAAACTAACTATAGATAAGATAGACAAGGATTTTGGAAAGGGCAGCGTGATGATGATGAATGAAAGGGCAGAGCGCGAACAGGAAGTAATCTCTACCGGTTCAATTGGATTAGATGCTGCTCTTGGAATTGGCGGTTTACCGAAAGGCAGAATAGTAGAAATATATGGCCCTGAATCCTCAGGTAAAACTACCATCGCAATCCATGTAATAGCAGAAGCTCAGAAGAAGGGTGGCATTTGCGCAATCATAGATGCTGAACACGCTTTTGATAGCTCGTATGCGCAACGCCTTGGTGTAGATGTAGACAACCTGCTTATATCTCAACCAGACTATGGAGAACAGGCTTTAGAGATCGCTGACCGCCTGATATTATCCGGTGCTGTAGATGTTGTGGTAATCGACTCTGTAGCTGCCCTTGTACCCAAAGGCGAGCTTGAAGGTGAGATGGGTGATAGCAAAATGGGCTTACAAGCCAGGTTAATGAGCCAGGCCCTACGTAAGCTTACAGCTACTATTAACAAGACAAATACAATATGCATCTTCATTAACCAGCTAAGGGAGAAGATAGGTGTTATGTTTGGTAATCCTGAAACAACCACTGGTGGTAATGCGCTGAAGTTTTACTCTTCAGTAAGGCTGGACATCAGGAGAAATGCACAGATTAAGGATGGTGACGAAGCTGTAGGTAACCGCGTTAAGGTAAAAGTGGTAAAGAACAAAGTGGCACCTCCATTCAGGGCGGCAGAGTTCGACATTATATTTGGCGAGGGCATAAGCAAAGTGGGTGAGATAATAGATATGGGTGTAGAACTGGGAATTGTTCAGAAAAGCGGCAGTTGGTTTAGCTACGATTCCAATAAGCTTGGACAAGGCAGGGATGCTGTTAAACAACTAATGCTGGATAATCCTGAAATGGCTAATGAAATAGAAGCAAAAATAAGGGCTAAAATAAACGAAGCACAGGCGTAAAAATAGTTTTGTTGGGCTTAGTAAGCACGCCATCCTGTATATGCAGGATGGCTTTTTATTTACCAGTCTTTTGACTACCATGCTCTAAGCTTGACCCAAATATAATCGTCCATCAAAACGTTGTTCTTAAAGACGGCTTTACGGCGTACCCCTTCCAGGTAATAGCCGTTTTTTTCAAGGACTGCCATAGACGCTTTGTTGCTTTCAAACACTTCGCCGTACAGCCGCACAATATCGAAATAATAAAATGTGTATTCAGTCATTTGCCGCACAGCTTCGGTACCGATGCCTATGCCCCAATAAGGTTCCCCTATCCAATAAGAAATTTCAGCGCTTTTAATATAGACATCCGGGTTGATTGCTATACCAATACCGCCCACTGCTGCACCATTATAGTCAATGGCCATATTTGTCAGCGGCTGAGTATCCACAACTGAGGTCAACCAGGCAGTAGCAACTTCTTCAGTATAGGGGTGAGGAAAGTAATTCCGCAGATTGTTCCAGATATTGATGTTGTTTGCGTACAGTACAAGGTTTGGAAGATCATTCCAGGCCCAGGGCCTTATTGTTACAGCCATAGCTGTTGTTTAGCAGCAAGATACTAATAAAGAGATAGAACCAACGGTTAGCTTAGGTCCGTTATCCCTCAGGAAATAATAATTAATGTAGCTTCAACTATCAAGCGGATTTGAAGTCCATGATGGACAGCTTGTGTTCACAGAAATCGTATTCATTTACATCGTTGCTACTAACTACTACCGTTCTGTTTGTACAATAGGTTTCCACCAGTTTGTGGTACAAGGCAAAGCCGGGCTTATCAAGGTTGGTACAGGGCTCATCGAGCAGGACAATCGGTACGTTTGAGAAAATTGCCTGCGCAAGTTTTAATCTTTGCTTCATGCCGCTACTGTAAAACCTAACTTGCTTGTGAAGCGCTTTAGCCAAATCTATCTGCGCGAGGATTTCTGCTATAGTGATAGACGGTAACAAAGGTTTAAACACCGCATGGAACTGCAGAAATTCTGTGGCCGTCATTTCTTCAACAAGTTCAAGGTAAGGCGCTGCTATTGACACATGCTGGAACACACTTTCCGGGTCGATTGAATGATTGCCATTATACCATGTAATATCACCCTCGCTATAGGACAGGCTGCCGGCAAGTACTTGTAGTAATGTGCTTTTACCGGAACCATTCGGGCCGATGATAGCATAGGTGTTACCTGGGAGAAATTTGTAATTGAGCGACCTAAAAATCCAGTCCCTGTTGAAACGTTTGCCTGTATCGTTTAGTTCGATAGTCAAAGTATGGGTAACAGGTGGTTAGATACCTGTTAGTCCTCGTCAACATTTGATTTTACAAACCGTTTAATTACACCCCTTCCGCTTTCGCGAATAAAAGTTACGATTTCGTCGCGCTCGTCGCTGGCAGGCAGCTCTTCCTCAATGTACTCAAGCGCCTGGCTAACGTTCATTCCTTTATTATAAATGATACGGTAAATGTCGAGAATGTGATTGATCTTATCTATGCTAAAACCCCGCCTCTTTAAGCCCACACTATTTACTCCACCATAACTTAATGGCGTTCTCACCGCCTTAATATAAGGTGGAACATCTTTACTTACAAGGCTACCGCCAGCAATAAAGGAGTGCTGGCCGATATTTACAAACTGGTGTATAGCACATACGCCTGCTACCCAGCTATAAGCACCCATTGTAACGTGGCCGGCCATCTGGCTATTGTTGCTCATAACGCAGTTGTCGCCAACAATACAATCATGCGCAATATGGCAATAGGCCATAATCAGGCAATTGTTGCCAACGATAGTTTTGCCCCTGTCAACGGTGCCTCTGTTAATGGTAACAAATTCACGTATTACTGTATTATCCCCTATTTCCACGCTGGTTTTTTCACCGGCAAACTTCATGTCTTGTGGAATGGCGGCTATAACGGCCCCTGGAAAGATTCTGCAATTCTTTCCAATACGCGCACCTTCCATAATGGTTACGTTGCTGCCAATCCAGGTGCCTTCGCCTATCTCTACGTCCTGGTGAATAACAGTAAAAGGATCAACCTTCACGTTTTGCGCAAGCTTTGCGTTTGGATGAATATAGGTATGTGGGTGAATCATGTGTTTCCTAAGCTGGGTAAAGTGGCTGTAACCACCGGGTAAAATTATATCTATTAAGTAAAACTCCGTCAGTTGGATTTCACAATCTGCGCTACGAGGTCAGCTTCTGTAGCTACTTTCCCTGCTACGTACACAGTGCCCTTCATTTCACAAATGCCCCGGCGGATGGGCGCAGTAAGCTCCATTTTTAATATCATTGTATCTCCGGGTTTGACCATTTGCTTGAACTTGCAATTATTAATTTTCAAAAAGTAGGTATCAAACTTTCCTTCCTTCATACTATTTATTGCAAGTATGCCCCCCGTTTGGGCTAGCGCTTCTATTTGCAGTACACCCGGCATAACGGGGTTTCCCGGAAAATGGCCCTGGAAAAACCACTCATTGAATGTTACATTTTTAATACCCACAATATAAGTATCCGTAAGCTCAATGATTTTATCAACTAAAAGAAAAGGAAAGCGGTGAGGAAGGGTCTTTTCTATGTAATCGGAAGAAAAGACAGCAGGCTGCGCCGGATTGTACACGGGAACATCCTTTACGTGTTTATTCTTCTTGATATACTGCTTGATCTTTTTGGCAAACTCCACATTGGTACTATGACCAGGCCTGTTTGCAATGATGCGGGCCTTGATAGGGTAGCCTATAAGGGCCAGATCCCCAATCACGTCAAGCAACTTATGGCGGGCAGGTTCATTTGGAAAACGAAGTTCAAGATTGTTGAGGTACCCTTCACTTTTTACCTCGATGTTATCCCGCTTAAAGGCCTTTGCCAGTCTTTCCTTTTCTGCTTCTGTTACCGGCCTGTCCACAACAACGATTGCATTATTGATGTCGCCACCCTTGATAAGGTTATGGTCAAGTAACATTTCAAGTTCGTGAAGAAAGCAGAAGGTGCGGCAGGGTGCAATTTCTTCTTTAAAGCTGCTCATTCGCTTCAAACCAGCGTGTTGCGTACCTAAAACAGGGCTATTAAAATCAATTAGTGTAGTTATTTGGTAGTCAACAGCAGGCAAGGCAACCATCTCTACTCTCTTTACCTCATCGTAATGGTATATATTTTCATCAATGCTATACCAGGCTTTGGCGGCATCCTGTTCTGCTACGCCAGCCTCTTCAATTAGATTGATAAAGGGCTCAGAACTTCCATCCATTATTGGAATCTCCGGGCCATTTAACTCAATCAATGCGTTATCAATACCCATTCCTACCAATGCTGCAAGAATGTGTTCTACCGTGCTAACCTTAGCATCACCCACCTGGAGAGTAGTTCCCCGGCTGGTGTCTGTAACAAGGTCACAATCAGCTTTTATCACAGGTTTACCGGGAAGATCTGTACGCTGAAACTGAATACCGAATCCAGGGTTGGCCGGAAGCATCTTCATGTCCACCATAATTCCGGTATGGAGGCCCGTTCCGGAGATACTTACATTCGATTTTAGCGTGTGTTGCCTATCAGGATTAAACTTCATGTCCATTGATTCGGTACTTTTTAAGAGGTCTTGGTTGTAATATATATAACTAAGCCCCGCCTTTAAGCGGGGGCAAAAATACAATTTGGAAAATAAAGCGTCTTTTAGCCTTATCGGTGCCTGTTTATGCCGAAGAGCTATTTAACCTTGCCAAGACCTTCCAGGGAGGATGTATCCCCCGGTTTAATGAGCAAAGCTTTCTGAAATACCTTCTTTGCATCATTGTTTCTTCCAAGGTTTAGGTAAGTCCAGGCGAGCATATGGTTGCTTTCGTAGTCAAAAGGATACAGGTTTACAATTTTCTCGAAGTACTTGATTGCCTGCTGGTATTTTTTTCGATTGTAGAGGATTACCCCCGCCCAGTAGTTTGCAAAAGTATTTTGAGGATCTATTTTCAAAATCTCTTCATATTGCTGCAACACCTTGTCCCAGCTTTCCAGTGCAGACAAGCTCTTGACTATCCCTAAACGGGCTTCAATAGCATAGGGTTTGCTGTTAATTGCCTGCTGATAGGAGGTAACGCTCTGCGTGTAGTTCTTATTCAGGTACTGAAGATATCCCAAACGGGCGTTCACCTCGTAGGAATCATCGTTTGTTTTTGATAGCACCGATATTGCCTCGGCGTAGCGTTTATTGTATTCGTGTACATAGCTTTCCTGGAAGGCTCTTAACAGGACATCTTGTTGCCCCTGAACTGTGAGAAAACCAAATAAACCAATACATGCAACAGCAATAATTTTTAAAGTACCCATGATAGTCCTCCCGTTAATGAATGTTGTGTAAATATTTTAGGTGAATTGAACAGTTGCCTTTGTTCATTAGTATAGCCAATTTGCAATCGAATATTTTTAGTCGCTGGATAATATAGGGTGGCTCCCATTTTATACTTGTTGGCATCAATAGCATGGTATAAGTACAAACCTTCATTTTCAACCAGGTTGCTAAATGCCCCAAACGTTCCGTTTGCTTCCAGCCAAAACTTCTTCATCAGCCGGCATCCAACTACTTGCTTGAAATTAGTGTGCGTACCACTGTAATGACTTAGCATTAGCGTAGAATAAGTGTACAGATTCATATTACCAAAGGGAAAGGCGCCTACCCGAAGGTTAAATTGCTGGCGATTTACGTCAGTAATCCTTGCCGCAACAACCTCCGCTCCTGCCTCAAAATAGTTACCGTAATACTTTATTCCTCCAAGCGCAAGCTGGTTATTATAGCTGAAATTGTTGAACGGAGTTTTTAAATAATGATAAGCCAGCTTAAGCTGTAGCCTTTTTGCAATGTTGATGGTTGTTTTGTTATAGTACTCAACCTGCCTTATAGAAATGTGATTATTTTTTTGCACGAAAACCAAGGTTGGTTCGCTTATCTCCTGGTTGAATGAAGCAATGGAATGCTGCATGTGAACATTCCAACCTAGCCTGGTAACGATATCTAGCCGCCCATACCAGTGATTTCCCCTTCTGTTTTCATCGGTTATTTTATAGCTGCTTTCAAATCCAACGTTGGTTATAGCAACTTTCTTCAGGCGCAAACTGCTTAATGTGGCAGCATCCATAAATTTCGCGTGGCCCGAAGCAAGTTCAGGTTCGTTGAGGTAAGTATAGCAGAGCCAGCTATAATAGCGTGCAGTGGAATTGTATGAATCTTGTTTTAAGACGACAGCGTAGTGTTTTAATGCTTTCACGTAGCTGGCTTTCATAAACGATGCATAACCCATTCTTAGACGCAGTAGAACAAAATCAACCCCTGTTTCTATAGCTTCGTTGCCGTAGTTGAGAAGTTCATCCCAACTACCTTTTTCGTAAAGAGCATAGCTGGTCATATTAACCTCATCAAAACTTTTTTCCTGGGCAGCCAGGGGCTGCAGAAATAGGAGAAATAGTATCAATAAGCTGCTTTTTACTGCTCCCATACTGCACGGATTTTTTGGTTGGGTGTCGTTACATCTAAAGAGACAAGCTTACCGGCAACAGCCTCAATGGTTGTTTCCATCTTTTTGGTGCGTTTGCTAAACCACCGCCGGGATATAGTTGACTGCAAACAAGTTTTGCCGGGGCCTAAAATAGCCTCCTCTTTTGATACCCGGCTCTCAAATTCAGCTTGCATAAATATATAGAACGGCGCAACCAGGTCTTGCAGCCATTTTAATGGATGTAGCGATAGAAAGTTTTGCGAAATATTGTCTTTTGCAATGATTGTTGTGTTGCCTGTTAGCAGCACTTTATAGGCTGCCAAAAAGAAATAATGCAGCAAAGTAGAAGCATTGCCATAGTAGGCGGTGAAGTAGAATACTGTTCCGTTGTTAATAAAAAAGGCTTGAGCTCCTGTTTCGCTACAATAGATGTAAGACTCATTATATGGGGTTGTTTTCACTTCCCAACTTTCTGGGGCAAAGCTTACTGCGGATACCTTCAACAAACTCCCGGGTTGAAAATTGAAAGCATCCTGCAGATTCCTGGAGGGTTCAATATTTTTTACAAAAGAGCCTTCCACTGGTTTTGAGAAACAAAGTAGATGTGCTACTGAACCTTTCTGTTCTTCGATGTATGAAAATGGATAATCTAAAGTCTTACTTCCTACGAAAGGAGTGGTTTGTACCTGGTAATGAAGGTGCGGTTCCGGCGACCGACCGGAGTTGCCTACAGCCCCAACTATATCTCCTTTTCTTACAAACGCGCCTTTCTGAACGCGAAAGCTATTCTTTTTAAGGTGGGATAACTGAGAGTATAATCCGGCAGCATGTTTCAAAACAATCGTATTGCCCCAATTCTGCTGACTGTTGTTGCCCCCAATCGCGTTGTCTTCTACGTTGTCGACAATTTCTTCCACGATTGCGTCTGCGGGAGCCAGCACGGGCTTATTGTAACAGTAAAAATCTTCTACCGAGCTTCCGGGGTTTCGGTAAGTCTTCATCTGTTGATCCAGTATCACAAAGTCAAAGGCCTTACTCCATTCGCCTTTGTGGGTCACACTTCCATTATATCCCTGGCTCACCATCCACTCGCCCATAACCGGTAGTGAAAGATGATAGTAATAGCTGCTTTCAAACCTTTCTTTACCGGTGAGATGCCTGTATAGGTTTACCTCTGGATTAAAAAACTGTATCGGGGTCGCAATTAACTTCCCGCCCCCGCTCCTCAGCCTTAGTGTGTATAAGAAAATAATTACCACAATGCAAAATGGGAGTGAGAAAACAGGAAGTCCCCACGCAAGTGTTACTCTTTGCGCACCTTCGGTCAGCAGGTAGGCAATTGGCACTAACAAGATGGCCCAGAAGAAAGACCTTGGAGATGGGATGAGATAGATACCTCCGATAGCAAGTGCGGTTAACATGAAGTTCGTGCCAAGGTTGTAGTAATTTATCACTTCCGTACTACCGCCATAAAGCAAATAGTGAAAGCTGATGGCAACGGCATAACCCAATAACATCATTAAAAGAGCAAGTCGGGAATACATGAAAATCCCGATACAAAGGAGTATGCCTGCAAACAAATTGTTTTGGAAAAGAATTGCACTCAACGACCTGAAGAAACCTGCGACGACAGGTGAGATTGTTGCATACTCAATTCCTTCCACGGCTTTTATGAGCCGACTGCCTCCTATGGCATACATTTCATTTAGCCAGAAAATATTTCTTTCCGTTAGTCCGACCGACTCAAAGCCTTTCGAAGCCAGCATGACCAACCAGAGAGTCAAAATAAACGGTAATGATAAAGCCGGTAGGTTGTTACGTGCAAAGCGTGCTATCAAAACCGCCGATAACATGAAGACGAGAAGTGACGCTAATGCAAGTACCAATAGCATTGCAAAGCTTAATTCATACAAAGCGCCCATGCCCAACCCTGTAAGTAAGGAGCTATACGTATAAAATCCAGTTTTCAACTGCTGCTTTCCAAACCCCAACCCGAAACCTGTAACGACAGCTACTATTAAGGAAACTAAGCCCGCTAACCCGGTATAGGGATTAAAAAAAGAAACCGTTAATACAAACCATCCTAACAACTTCGACTGCGAAAAAAACAGGATTGCATAAGAATTGATTACTGTTTGATACACTGGGCTGTCCCATATTTTCGTTTGTGTTTCAACAGCTTTTGCAGCAGGAGATGTTGAATGCACGTTATCTTTTCTCATCCCTTCATCGTGAAAGATTGCTGCATGCACCGGGGGGTCTATCGTCGTATCAATTGCCAATGAAATCTTGTTGTACTATAAGGGTTGAGTAGCTAAATGGCCAGGAACTTTTTCTAACTGCTCCAGGTACTCCAGCGATTCGGCCTGCCGCACGAGGTGTGGATTGCCCTGGGTGTCTATCATCACCACGTTCGGCCTCATTTGTATGAATTGCATCCATTGCGTCATGTTGTAAGCGCCCACTTTATGTACAACAACATGGTCACCTGTATTTAACAGTGGTAAGTTTACCGATTGTCGCACTACATCTATATTCATGCAAAGAGGACCATACAAAACCATGTCTTCTGTATGGTGCGTGAAGTCCTGTGCCGGGCTTATCTTATGATCGTACCAGAATGAAGTAAACAACAGGTGCACCCCGAAGTCCATAATGGTAGCCCTTCTGCCGTCGTACAAACGTTTATTAGCGATAACGGTTCCAAGAAGATAACCCGCATCATCCACCAGCACTCTTCCACTCTCTAATATTAATAAAGGAAGCTCAGCTGTTTTAAAACCCGCATTAAGTATGGTAGACGTGATTGCCTCCGCAAAGTCATCTATCGTTGGCACTGTGTCACTTCCTTGCAGGTAAGCACCTTTCAGCGTATTTGTACTTGGGAAACCACCTCCCAGGTCCAGGTACTGTATTGTTACGTCCAATTGGCGTTTACACTCATAAGCCAGGTTGCAAAGATTTTTTGCAGCTATTGCGTATGCACTGGTAGCAAGCATAAAAGTGCCTATATGACAATGCAAACCAACAAGGGTGAGTTTACCACCCGCTACAATTTTGTTTATCGCATTCCAGGCAGTGCCGTTTTCATAGTTAAAACCGAACCTGTCCCACATTGGATATACCC
>JAEZDR010000046.1 GCA_023433265.1 Bacteroidota bacterium
CCATCACCCCCAAAAAC
Source organism: Bacteroidota bacterium (assembly GCA_023433265.1). Taxonomy (GTDB): domain Bacteria; phylum Bacteroidota; class Bacteroidia; order Chitinophagales; family Chitinophagaceae; genus JAEZDR01. The sequence continues at coordinate 18 of JAEZDR010000046.1, forward strand.
AACCCGTTTTTGGGGGGCAAGTCCGAGGCAAGTCCGAAGCAAGTCCGAGGCTAGAGTGACGCAAGAGCGTCAAAAGCCCTTCAAACAGCTAATCCTTGCGAGGCGGAGAAACGAAGGCATCGTCATTCGATGAGCCTGCGGAAGAATGAAGCAGGCGAAAGCTTGTCCGACCACCGGCGGAAAGCAATCTCTGCTTCCGTAGCCCAAGTCCCCGCGCCGTCATCATTGCGAGCCAGGAGGCACATCTAAAAGTGCGTCCTTGCCAGGAGCAAGGAACAGTCTCGATAGCTATCGAGATGGCAATCTCTGTCCTCCGAAGCCCAAATCTGTCTTGTCTATTATCTATGTACTATGTACTATGTACTAGGTCTCATCTGCCCTCCTTTTCACCCAAACATACACCCACCCCAAAAGCCACTTTCCCGTTTGTTCCCGATTATTCCGAATTATTCCGTTTTGTTCCCAATTATTCCTGTTTGTTCCGTTTTATTCCCGTTTGTTCCGTTTTGTTCCGTTTTGTTCCCGATTTTTCCGTTTTCTGCATACATCTCGCTGATTATCAGGAGAAGCCTGGACAGGCATTTCTGTGGTTGGTTTACAGCAACGGATGAATACAGCTGGCATCCGACCGAAGCGCGCTCACGAATGGCAACCTGCGCGCGCGAAGCGGAGGGATCTTTCGCCCTATGATGACGAAGGTTCTAGAACACAAGCTCAGAAGCCCAATTCCCAACCGCAGTAGCACGTACATAGATTTTAGTACATAGACAGGAAGGTGCAGGGCGCGGAAATGGAAGTTGATGTGATCTCCCATGTTTCACGTCTCACATTCCACGGCAGGAGCATTCGTGGTGTGCGCTGATATATTTTATGGATTCAAGGCAGATTTCCTTCAACACATCCGTATTGATATCGCTCAGCTTCTTTACATACATACATGCCTTACTCATTTTCACAGTACCCAGTTGTGTAAGGAGTTGTTTGCTCCTGGGTGTATCGGAATAGACGTATAAGGTGAGGGCGTTTTTACGGGGCGAGAAGGAAAGAACAGGTGCATCTCCTTCATGCCCGCTGGCGTACTTGTAATGGTAATTACCGAAACCGATAATGCTGGGTCCCCACATTCTTGGTGCTTCGCCACTCCATTGTTGCATAAGTTCTATCAATTGAAAACTATCTGCTTTTTTCTGATCGCTTTCCACGAAAGCGTTGATAAACTCGCGGACATCCTGTCTGGTATAAGTTGTTTTATTTGTCGCCATGTTCTCTCGGTTAGTACATCATCGAAAATAACAACTACTATTTAAATGGGAAATCCGGGTGAAGCAGGTTTCTCGGGGCACGGCGCATTTGAAGGACCGGATTTAATGAATACCGGTTAGCTCTTCATAATACCATTGCGGTAGCGTAACTTTAGCTTGTTATCCTGGTTTATGAGCAAACAAGCCAAAACTGTTGACGCGTACATTGATTCGTTCCCATCGCCGGTGAGGGTTATGCTGGTGCAGATAAGGACCTTAATAAAGAACGAGGCACCTGAGGCTATAGAAAGTATAAGTTACGGCATGCCTGCCTATAAAACGCATGGAAAGCCATTGGTTTACTTTGCTGCCTTCAGCAACCACATCGGGTTTTATGCCACACCCACGGGCCATGCGGCATTTGAAAAGGAACTGTCAGCGTATAAACAAGGAAAGGGTTCTGTTCAGTTTCCGCTTGATAAGCCTTTGCCATTACAGCTTGTGAAAAAGATTGTGGCCTTCCGGCTAAAAGAAAATGCTCAAAATACTAAGCAGAAACATTCCACAAACCATAAACCTTAAACCGTTATTTATGCGAGTTGCCTGCATCCTGACTGCCTTTATTTTCCTACTCTTTGGTTGCGAGCCTGGGACGTCTTCTTTTACACCTCAGCTAAAGAATGATCAGTTTATCAATAAGCTTAAACAGAAATACCAATGTGAGTCCATCCGGTTTGATAGTACAAGCGAGGTAGCGGACTCAACCCTCACCATCACACTTATAAATAGCAAGCAGGTAAGCAAACCAACCACGGACGATGATGAAACCTTTAAAAAAGTGGCAAAAGAGCTTAAGGCGAACCTGCAACATCCGGGGCAGTATAAGTTTTACACGGTAATTTTTGAACAGCGAAAATGGATGCTGTTAAGGCCATCGGTTAATGCAGTGGGCATGGGAGTAAGGGCTGATGAGATTTGAGCGGAAGGATGGTGCCTAAAGTACATAGTACATAGTACATAGTACATAGACAGGAAAGGGGGATACTGGATCTATTCGTACTAATTAAGCCCGTGTATTAGTTTGGTATAAAAACCTTACATGCTTGCCAGAAAAATAGTGTGTTTATGAAACATGAGGAATGTCATGGTTTAAATGGCCAGGAATAGGCAGTTTTAGAGAGGCAAAAGAATTATGGCTATTTGCCAGTTGAGCTATTCCAGGTGGGCATAAGCGTTTCGCACCTGCCGAGCTTTATTTAGCTCAAGTTTTTACCAGAAACGGCAAGGTGACAACGTTCAAATTCTTAAAAGTCAATTGATGAAAAAAGCTGTTTTTCATGTTATAGGTTTTGTGACCTTGTATCTCTTGGTTTGTGGTTGTTTGAGTACTCTTTATGGGCAGTATAACCTTGTTCCTAATCCCAGCTTCGAACAATACACGAACTGTCCATCCGATTCAACGATTTATGCGATGCACAACAATAAACCAGATTATTGGTATAAACCTGATAAAAGAGCCGGTTCTTATCTTAACGCCTGTACTGGAAGTTTTGTTTATGGAGTACCCTACCACTATTCAAATTCGGGAATCGCTTATCAGCCGGCCAGGACGGGTGTGGCTTATATTGCAATTCACTATTTGAACGGTGTAGGTAATAACAGTAGAAATTATTTCCAGGTGCAATTGAACGATAGTTTGCGTTCAGGAAAGTGCTATTACGGAGAGTTTTATGTTGCTTTAACAGACCACTACAAGTTGGCTTGCAATAATCATGGGTTGCTGCTGACGAAGCAGGCTGTTTACGCGGATACTGCATATCCTCCTAAAAGCCTTTTGATTGGTAGCCCTCAAGTAGTATCGTTTGGAAACCCTATTATCAGAGACAGCGTGAATTGGACGAAGGTTTCGGCTGTATTTGTGGCGAGTGGGGGAGAAATGTTTTTGACGGTTGGTAACTTTAAGAGTGACGCAAATACCATCTGGGAAATAATTAACCCGGGTGGATATAGCGCAGCAGCCTACTACATTGACGACGTCAGCGTCATCCCCCTTGACAGCATGCCTTTACCTGCCGATGCAGGGCCTGACAGAACGATTACTTTTGGAGACAGCACTTATATAGGCAGCTATACAAGCGGCATCAACATCATTAATTGGTATAACAGCAACGGAGCGCAAATAGCTACGGGAGTGCCGGGCCTGAAGGTGAGCCCTGCAGCTTCAACCTTTTACGTGGTAGAACATACGGTATGTGGCAACTATAGCAGGGATACTGTGTATGTATCGGTGCAGGCGGCGGTACCCTTATCGTTTTTAAGCTACAATGCATACCTCAAAAATGGAAGCGTCTTCCACCGCTGGAGCGTAGGAAATGAAGTAAATGTGAGTCATTACAATATTACCCGCAGCTACGATGGTGGTGAATTTAAGGAAGTAGGTACAATAAAAGCGGGACTAATAAATGGCCAATACAGTTTTGTTGAGCTTGTGGAAGCCAAGGCCAATGCATGGTATAGGATTGAGGGGGTAGATTACGACGGTAAAAAAACCTATAGCAACATTATTAACTTAAAGAGCCTGGGAGAGCGTAAGGTATTGTTGATGCCGAATCCGGCAACAGATGTACTTACTTTGTCTGGACGAGAAATGAGGCGTGTAGTAATTACAGATATAACGGGTAATGTAGTAGCTAATAGCAAGTGCAATAGTTCGTTGGTGACTATGAATGTCGCTGGATTTGCAGCCGGAATATACATGGTTCAGGTTACTACTACAGATGGTACAGTGGAAATACTTAAATTTATTAAAGAATAGGTTTTATGAAATGTCTGTCTGCCAATTGGAAGCATGGCTTGTTAGTCTTGCTTCCAAGTTTTTTGTCGGTTTTCAGTTTAAATGGCTTGGCCCAGTTAAACCTGGTTCCTAATCCAAGTTTTGAACAATATACCGATTGTCCGAGCAATAAGACAATTTATGATTACAAGAACAGCAAGCCGTCAATTTGGTACAAGCCAGATTCGAGAGACGCAGGATACTGCAACTCCTGCGGAGATTCGGTTGGGACTGGCGTGCCGCTTCACGAAAGCATCTGTGTTACAGGATACCAACCTGCAAGAACGGGCAGTGCCTATGTCGGTATGTTTTTTCTAAATGGTACAAATCAACGGAACTATTTCCAGGTTGAATTGACAGATAGCTTAAGAAAAGGCAGATGTTATTACGCAGAGTACTATGTTTCTCTCTTTAACTGTATGGGCCGCCCTTGTAATAATCAAAGCATGCTGTTTACTGCACAAGCAGTTTATGCCGATACGGTACCGGCAGGTAAAAACATACTTTTAGCAAGTCCACAAGTGACGAATTTCGGCAACCCAATAATATACGACACAGTGAATTGGGTAAAGGTTAGCGGGATATTCGCAGCAAGCGGTGGCGAGCAGTTTTTAACTATCGGAAATTTCAGGAATGACGCAATGACTAGTTATACGATAGTTAATGGTGGCCAATACGGGTATTACGGAGCAGCTTATTACGTGGACGACGTCAGCGTCATCCCCCTTGACAGCATGCCTCTACCTGCCGATGCAGGGCCTGACAGAACCATCACCTTGGGAGATAGTACTTACATAGGCAGCTATACAAGCGGCATCAACATCATTAATTGGTATAACAGCAGTGGAGCGCAAATAGCCAGCGGAGTGCCCGGCCTGAAAGTAAGCCCTGCAGCGTCCACGTTTTACGTTGTAGAGCATACTGTATGTGGCAACTATAGCAGGGATACGGTGTATGTAACTGTGCAGGCGCCGGTACCCTTGTCGTTTTTGAGCTACAATGCAACGTTGCAGGATGGTAATATCTTCCATCGCTGGGCGACCGGAAACGAGGTAAATGTGAGTCATTACAACATTACCCGCAGCAACGATGGCAGTGAATTTAAGGAAGTGGGTACAATGAAAGCGGGACTAATAAATGGCCAATACAGTTTTATTGAGCATGTGGAAGCCAAGGCCAATGCATGGTATAGGATTGAGGGGGTAGATTACGACGGTAAAAAAACCTATAGCAACATTATTAATTTAAAGAACCTGGGAGAGCGTAAGGTATTGTTGATGCCGAATCCGGTAAGGGATGTACTAACAGTAAGTGGAGAAGGTTTGAAAAATGTGCAGATTATTGACGTAAATGGAAAAGTAGTAATCAAACGTTCAGGTAATGGTTCTGTATTTACAATAAACACGGAGAGCCTGCCAACCGGTGTATATGTTGCAAGGGTTATGACAGCAGATGGAAGGGTAGAAACGCATAAAATAATCAAACAATAGGCTTTCCCTCGCCAGATTGCTTTTATACTTCCGGTGAACTTTGCCAGCCATGAATGTTCTTAGCTGCCCGACAGGACCAGAAGTATGAATTCATTTGCTAACCAGGTGCCTTACGCTAGCTTCAGTGCCTGGGTTAGTTTCACGGCCTCAAGGGCTTCCTTTACATCATGCACCCTTAATATTGATGCACCGTTTAATAGTGCAATGGTGTTTAAGACGGTTGTTCCGTTTAATGCCTGTTCCGGGGTTAGGCCGAGGGTTTTGTACACCGTGGATTTGCGCGAAAGGCCGGCAAGGATGGGTTTGCCTACAATAGCAAGCGCAGTAAGTTCGCGCAGCAACTTTAGATTGTGTTGGGGAGTTTTTGCAAACCCAAAACCGGGATCTATAATTACATCATGAATGCCTGCGCGGTGCAGGGCATCTACCTTCTGCACAAAATAATCCAATACCTCAACTGTTACATCGTTGTATTGCGCAAGGGATTGCATGGTTGCCGGCGTGCCTTTCATATGCATGGCAATATAGGGAACACCAGCACGGGCAACGGTACTAATCATCTCTTCATCCATTTCGCCACTGCTGATATCATTTATGATGCTGGCCCCGGCTTCCACGGCCGCTTTTGCTACGCTGCTATAAAAGGTGTCAACAGACAGCAAGGCATCGGGGTGCTGTTGCAGTATATATTGGACAACGGGTAATACACGATCCATTTCCTGGTTTGGTGACAGCAATTCGGCTCCCGGCCTTGTGCTTTGTCCGCCTACATCTATTATCGCTGCCCCTTCGTTCAGCATTCGAATTGCCTGTTCTGAAGCTTGTTCCACACCGGGGCGGCGGCTGCCTTCGTAAAACGAATCATGGGTAACATTTACAATACCCATTACTATGGGCGTTTCGTAAGTGAATAACCTTCCTTTACAATTGAGGGAGAACATGCTGCTTTAGTTTATTTTTGACCGTAAGGTGCCGGGCAAATTTAACGGCATAAGGGCGATATGACTACGAATGAACAATATGATAGCATAGTAAATACAGCGATAGACATTTTTGGTAAGAAAACCAAAGACTATGGTACATCGTGGAGGGTGCTAAGAACCATATCGGTGGTTGACCAGGTATTCATCAAGGCGCTGCGTATAAAGACCATACAGGAAAAGAAGGAACAGAAGGTGGCTGATGATATCAGTAGTGAATTTGTGGGCATACTTAATTATGGCATTATTGGTCTTATACAATTAAAGCTGGGTAATGCGGCCGTGGAAGACCTTCCCGTGGAGAAAGCAACCCTGCTTTACCGCGAACAGGCTACCGCAGCAAAGAATACCATGTTGAATAAAAATCACGACTACGGCGAAGCCTGGAGAGAAATGAGCCAGGAAAGCTTTGTAGACCTGATACTGGTAAAGCTGATGCGCATTAAACAAATACTTGCTAATGATGGTAAGACGCTTATAAGCGAGGGTATTGATGCTAATTACACAGACATTATTAACTACGCGGTGTTCGCTTTAATTTTAATTAAAGAAGGGAAGCATAAGGCATGAGATTAATGGTACAGGTAATAAGAGTAGTATCGGGGCTGCTGTTCATTATTTCGGGCCTGGTAAAGGCAAATGATCCGGCAGGTTTGAGTTATAAAATGCAGGAGTTCTTTGAAGCGTGGGGCTGGACAGCGCTGCACGATTACACGCTTGTGCTTTCTATAACCATGAACCTGTTTGAAGTGGTGGCAGGCGTGGCATTGCTGGTAGGCTGGCGGTTTAGAATCATCAGTTGGTTGTTGCTGCTCCTGATGGTAGCTTTTACTTTTCTTACAGCCTATGCGGTGTTTTCAGGAAAGATTAAAACCTGCGGTTGCTTTGGCGACTGCCTGCCCCTAACTGCCATGAGTTCTTTTATAAAGGATGTAGTGCTTTTGATTTTCATTCTTATTCTGCTCTGGAGGTGGAGAGATGTAAAACCGTTGTGGCGTAAAAACCTGGCAACAGTTATCGTAGTGGTTTCCGGGGTATTAACGATGGCATTACAACTTTATGTGCTGAAGTACCTACCCGTGGTGGATTGCCTTCCTTACAAAAAAGGGAATAACATTTTACAACAGATGCAACCGCCTCCCGGTGCTGTACCGGACAGCTTTGCCATTAGTTTTAAATACAAGAAAGACGGGAAAATATTGGAGTTTGGTGCAGAAGACTTCCCCGAAGACTTTGACGAGACTTACGAGTACGTAGACCGCTATGATAAGTTAGTACGCAAGGGAACAGGAAAGCCGGCAATTACCGATTTTTACCTGGCCACACAAGGCAGTACAGATACCACTAAGGCCCTTCTGTCGGGTGATGACTATTATGTATTAGTGATAGCCAAAGACATGAGTACAATAAATGATTGGGCTAAGGTGTATATGCAGGTGGCAGACGTGGCAAGGCAGCAGCAAATACCTGTTTATATTGTAACATCAACCCCGGGCGATGCCAGGCGTTATTTTGATGACAGCATCATTTTAACCAGCGATGCGGTAGTATTAAAGACCGCCGCAAGGGTAAACAGTACCTTCTTTTTAATGAAAGGTGCCAGGGTAATAGAGAAAGTAAGCTATGCAAGTCCCCATCGCCTCACCCGGCAAATACAAGCCTTACGCTAATGGCACAGTACCTTACCAGGAAGCTTGTATATACACTGCTGGTTCTGGTAGGCGTGATAGTAGTTGTGTTCTTTCTTTTCCAGGGCTTCGGCGACCCTGCAAGGTTGGTGATGGGACAAACGGGCGATAGCACTACCCTGGCGAATGTGAGGAAGGACCTTGCGCTAGATCAGCCGCGGTGGAAGCAGTTTATGCTATACCTCAACGACGTGTCGCCACTGGCAGTGCATTCGGCTGAAGAAATAGAAAGCAAGCAGTTGAAAGGTTTTTTTGTAGGGAGCGAGGGTGCCAAAGTGGGAGTGAAGTTGCCCTACCTCCGCAGGTCGTACCAATCAAAAAAGCCGGTAACAGGTATGCTGATGCAGGCACTACCGAATACCTTATTGCTTGCGTTTACAGCCATGTTGCTGGCATCAATAGGAGGCATTTTCTTTGGGGTGATTGCTGCACTTAATAAGGACAGGCCTGCAGACACAGCAGCTTTGCTGATAACATCGCTGGGCATATCAGCCCCATCTTTCTTCATAGGGATTATCATTGCTTTCGTGTTTGGCTTCGTACTTAACCACGTAACCGGGCTAAGCATGACGGGCAGCCTTTGGGAGGTGGATGCTTTTGAGGGGAGGCGGCTTGCGCTTTCTAACCTGATCTTGCCTGCCATTACACTGGGTATAAGGCCGCTTGCCATCATTACACAGCTTACCCGTAGCAGCATGCTGGATGTGCTGCAACAAGACTATATACGTACTGCTTATGCAAAAGGATTAACCCGTACTGTTGTGGTTTATAAGCATGCGCTGCGTAATGCTATCAATCCTGTAATTACCGCCATCACCGGTTGGTTTGCAGAGCTGCTGGCGGGGGCCTTCTTTGTAGAATACATTTTTGGATGGAACGGCATTGGCAAACTAACCGTAGATGCGCTGGATCAACTGGACTTTCCGGTTGTGATGGGGAGTGTGCTGTTAACTGCAACATTCTTCGTGATAGTCAACCTCGCCGCTGATGTGTTGTATAGGGTGGTGGATCCCAGGATAAAAGACTAGAAGCAGGAAATAGAAGGATGTTATCCCTCTACACAGCATCGACTCTTCGAAAGGAAGGAAGTCTTTGCCATAATTAAGGATCAACTTAAATAGCGCTGACAATATTTGTCACAAAATTTTGCACATTTGTTGGTACAAATACTCCTCATGCAGGCCATCAGTATTTCTCAACTCCGCTCGAATATTAAAAAGTACTTCAATGATGTTTCTGATAATCAGGACATCATTGTTGTACATGGAGATAGCGATGATGACGGCGTAGTAGTCATGTCGTTGAAGGAATACAATTCATTACAGGAAACCGGCTATTTATTGTCTTCAGCCAGCAATAGAGCCAGGCTGGCGGAGAGTCTGGATCAATTAAGAAACAGGCCTTTAATGAAAAGCATGTCATCCCTCTACCCACCAAAAACTCTTCGAAAGAAGAAGGGATGAAATCCTTACTATAAAGAGTGTCAACACAGTTAGCATTGCTAATCTATCTCCCTCTCCCAAAATCAAATAGCCTGGCAGTAAATGCCGCCCGTTCCCGCTTCTTAAACACTACATCCCAGTTGCCTTTGTAGCGAAGTACCTCGGGAACAAGCAGGCCATTGAAACGCGTCATTTGCACTTCCATGTGCACATCGAAGTCGTAAACGCCTGCTTTGTAGCTGAGCGAATAATTGCGGGCAAGCACTTCCATCGTCCTTGAATCGAACCAGGTAGTCATTTCATCCACCACAATATCATCTCCTCTAAAAAGGCCTGGGTTTTCTTTTGCTTTGATGGAGAAGAGATAGGCCGGAGCGCCGTTAAAGTCAGTGTAATCTAAACGGTAGTCGTACAGTTTAGTAGCCCTGTCGTCGAACAGGTCAAGTTTATTACCAATGAAGGGTATGCCAGGGATCTTCTTGCCGGGGTTGAAAAACAGCATCTTTAGTTGCTCCTTGTGTTTTTCCATTCCTTTTTTTTCTGCCGTAGAGAATTGTTTCCCCTTAACAAGATTGGTTTCGCCGCATACCTTTCCTTTTGCAAAGAAGAGGCTGGCATAGAGTTGCGCAGTGAGGTAGTTGTATTCCTTCTTCCTGTCGTAAAAATCGCCTGTGGTTGTTTCCGAAATTACTTCCGTGGTACGGCATCCTTCCTGCCGGTGTTGCCTTGTTTTACTCTCCGCTGAGGCCTGTATACCGCCTTTTTTATTGTAGATGTAAATGTTGTTGAAGCTAGTGTATTCCAGGATGCGGAGGTTGCGGAAGGCTTTATAGAAAGTAGTGTCTTCTTTAATAATATTGAGGATCTTCCTGAAGTCGAAGTTGCTTCGGACAATGACCTCCTGCAGGGTTATTTTCTTTTTGTCCCAAACAATCGTGGTATCCTGTGCTAAGGCAAGGTTTGCTATGAGGATGAATAACAGGCAAAGCCGGTATTTCATTTAGCAAACGTCATTTTATAGTCAACCCGCACCTTTCCTTTCGATATGTCGTTTAGCTTACCCTGTAACATCTTTTTACGCAGCGGTTTTATATAGTCAATAAACAGCTTTCCTTCAATGTGATCATATTCGTGTTGAATAACCCTGCCGGTTATGCCCCTGAAAACCTCAGTGTGCTCCTGGAAGTTCTCGTCGAGGTAGGTGAGTGTTACTTCATCAGGGCGCGTAATATCTTCTCTTATTTTGGGTATGCTAAGGCAACCTTCGTTATACGACCATTCTTTACCGTTGAGGTCACTTATATGTGCATTAATGAACACCCTTCGAATACCCGGTTCATCAGGGTATTGGCCTAACTCATCTTTTTCCATGTTGTGAAAAATGATGGAGCTGTCAATTACGAACAACCTGATATCGCGGTTAATTTGGGGAGCTGCAAGGCCAACACCATTGCTGGCTTCCATCGTTTCCCACATATCATTGATGAGTTTATCGAGGTTGGGGTAGTCCTTATCAATGTCAACTGCTTTCTTTCTTAAAACCGGCGCGCCGTAGGCAACAATTGGTAAAATCATAAAATGCTCTGATATGCTGAGAGGGTCAAAGCTAAGAAAGCAGGCGTTAATAACCTGTTGAAGCGCAAAGTTTTCGGAATGTGTTAGGGTTTAGGGTATTGATTATCAAAGGGGCTTTGTGGCAACAACCTGCCAGGCTCCATGGATGTGACTGAGTAGCCTGATATTTTGCACGGCGAACGAACGCTTGAAAGGCAGGTTTTGGTAATGCATCCATGCATTGTGGAAGGCAGGAGGCTTCAAGTCGCGGTTAGCAAGCGTTACATGAAAGTGTGGGTCACCCTCATTGCGAGCCATCTCGACAGGAGTAGGAGCAGAGCTAAGCAGTTGATGAATTTCGTTCCGCAATGCAAGAAGTTGGTGGGCAGGAAGGGGGTTGATATACAACACCGGGGCGCGGGCGTTTTCGAAACAACCAAAGCCATCGAGTTGCTGATGAAAGGGGCTTATTGTAAGCTTCATTGAAAGAAACCAATGGACGAGATCTTCATGGAGCTCTTTCGCAACTATAAAAGGGGCTTTCAAAGTGATGTGCGGGATATGCCTGAGTGCGTACCTGCAATGGTACCGGGCAGCTATTTCCTCTTTTAGTTGTTTGATCTCGTTGCTGAGGGGTTCAGGAATCACAATAGCGATGTAGTACAACCGGCCCTCAGTTGTCATGTTACAGCATCACCACCCTTGAGGGGTATTTTTGGGTGAAGGAACGGATGATAGTCTTTATTGTTTCATTTTCCGGGAAAGGTTTAATATAAGCCTTCACTTCTTCCAAACGTTGAACAGGTGTTTTGTAAGGAATCTTTCCGAAGCCCTGGAATTTTCCATTTTCAACTAATACACAGGATTGATGATCGGAGCATTGCTCTACTATCAGGTAGCTATACTGTTGGCTCACCAGGGTTTGGGCTGCGGCTTTAACCTTGCTGTTGTGTACTTCTACATCTTCGGGAGCGTGATGAGCCTCGGCTTTTTGCAAAAAGCAAAGAACAGGGTCTATTTCAAATTCTCTTGCAAGTTGCCAAAGGGTTTGGTGTGCTTCTGTTCTTAATGCAAAGGATGCGATGGGGTCGTAATGTTTTTTCTTTTTATCAATTGCAATGCGCAGGTAGCCCCGGCCATCTTCGAATACATAAAACCCGAACAACTGTTCAGGATGTTTCTGGCTTACGTTGTATGTAGGCCAAAGCTTCCTGATTTCAACACTTTCCATCAGGGAGGCTATAAACTCAGTGGAGCAGGTATTGTACGAAATAGAATGGATGTTTCTAAGAAACTCCATGCGTTTACGGCCGGCATTGCTACCTGTGAAATGGCTGATGACTCTCTGCTTAATGCATTTGGCTTTGCCAACGTAAATAACCTTGCCGCGTGCGTCATGAAAATAATAGACACCCGGTTCGAAAGGCAGTGTTGTTACCTGTGCTTTGGGTAGATTGGGCGGCAGTATATGCTCTTTGCTGTCTTTTTTGAGGAAGTCTTTTATCAGTTTCTCTCCGCCCTTATGGTAGATTCGTTCAAAGAGGATACTTGTTGCATCCGCATCACCGCCGGCCCGGTGGCGCTTTGTATTTGGAATTTCGAGGGTTTCACATAAATGGTCCAGCCCATATCTTCTTAGCCCTTCAAAAACAGCTTTGCTGAGTCGCAGGGTACAAAGTTTCTTGGCGTTCCAGTCAATGTTTGCCTGCCTGAACTGGTGTTTAATAAAAGAATAATCAAAATTAACATTATGGGCTACGAAAATCCGGTCCTGCAAGAGGTTGTAAATGTTGGAAGCAACATCCCTGAAGCGCGGAGCCACCGAAACCATCTCGTTGGTGATACCAGTAAGATGGGAGACATATTTGGGGATAGGATAACCCGGGTTGATTAGCGTTTCGTAACGCCCTTCCACCTCTTTGCCATTGTGTAATACAATAGCTATTTCCGTAATGCCGTTTTGATCTGCGTGGCTGCCGGTTGTTTCTATGTCAACTATGGCGAACATGTCTAGCTGCAAGCTACGAAAAGAGGGCAAAAGCAGGGAATGAAACTGTTGACAGGGCAGCATCAAGGCTGTACCGTAGCAAAAGGGAAGGGGTACTCCTGTGTGATGGTTTCGAATGCACTTTCAGGTGGAAGCCACCTGGTACCGGGGACCGATTTGAACCAGGTAAGCTGTCTTTTGGCATAATGGCGTGTATTCTTTTTTATTTCATCTACTGCTTTTTTCAAGTCGTACTCACCATCTATGTGTCGGAAGAGTTCTGCGTAGCCGACTGTTTGTAAGGCCTTCAAATGCCTGAACTGCTGCAAGCCGGCAACTTCATCAGGCAATCCATCGCGCATCATTGCATCTACACGGTTATTAATTCGTTCGTACAATGTCTCGCGGGGTATGTCGATAGCGAACTGGCAATAATCGAAGGGTCGTTGCTTTGCAACACCCTGCCTGAAAGTATTGATGGATTTTCCCGTTGCTAAGCAGACTTCCAATGCGCGGAGCAGCCTGTGTGGGTTCTGTTGTTCAGCCTGTTGCCAATAGCCGGGGTCAAGCGTTTTTACCTGCTCCTGTAACCAGGAAAGCCCAAAAGCCTGGTAGTCCTGGTTTACCTGCTGACGTACTTCTTGTGGAACGGGAGGTATGTTGTCGAGTCCACTGCAAAAAGCGCGGATATATAAGCCTGTACCTCCAACCATGATGGCAACAGGACGCCTGGCAAAGATGGATGCAGCCGCGTCAAGAGCGTAGTTCTCAAAGGTAGCAGCGGTTACTTGTTCTACTACCGAATGGCTGTTGATGAAATAGTGCTGAACTTCTTTCAGTTGACCTGGCGTGGGCTTGGCTACACCGATATTCATTTCACGGTAGCATTGCCGGGAATCTGCTGAAATAATATCAGTACCGTAATGTTTTGCAAGGTTGATTGCAAGATCCGTTTTACCGCTCGCCGTAGGCCCTCCAATAACAATAACCAGTGGACGTACCATTATTTGGGCAGAACGTAAGCCGACACATCTTCTACCGTGATGGTTTTACCTGACAAGATAATAAGCCTTTCCACAACGTTTCTTAACTCGCGTATGTTCCCCGTCCAGTTATGTTGTTTGAGTGCTTCTATAGCTTTCTTGTCGATTCCTTTTTTAGCCTGGCCATACTCGTTGGCGATATCACCAAGGAATTTTTCAACCAATAGAGGGATATCGTCGCGGCGCTGGTTTAAAGAGGGCACATGTATGAGGATAACACCAAGCCTGTGGTAAAGGTCGAGGCGAAAGTTCTTGTCTTCCACTTCCTTCAGCAGGTCTTTGTTAGTTGCGGCAACCACTCTCACGTCCACCGAAATCTCTTTATCGCCTCCAACCCTCGTTATTTTGCCTTCCTGCAAAGCCCGTAGCACTTTAGCCTGTGCGCTAAGGCTCATGTCGCCTATTTCGTCAAGGAATAAGGTGCCGCCGTTTGCCTGCTCAAACTTGCCGATGCGTTGTTTGATAGCAGAAGTAAAGGAGCCTTTCTCATGGCCGAAGAGCTCGCTTTCAATGAGTTCGCTAGGTATGGCAGCGCAGTTTACTTCAACAAGAGGAGCATCGGAGCGGTTGCTTTTTGCATGGATCCATTTGGCTACCATTTCTTTTCCTACACCGTTTTCGCCGGTAACGAGTACACGGGCATCGGTGGGAGCAACTTTTTCTATGGTCTGTTTTATGCGCGCCATAGGCTCGCTTTCGCCAATCATTTCATCTACTTTGGCCACTTTCTTCCTTAAAGTCCGGGTTTCCTTGCTTAGAAAGTTCTTGTCCATGGCATTCCGGATGGTTACCAGCAAACGGTTTAGATCCGGCGGCTTGGAAATGTAGTCGAAGGCGCCTTTTTTTACAGCTTCCACGGCAGTTTCAATTGTTCCGTGCCCGCTAATCATAATCACCGGAACATCAGGGTTAGCGGTATTGGCCTTTTCCAGGAACTCAATACCATCCAGTTTGGGCATCTTAATGTCGCAAAGTACTGCATCATAACCTCCATTGTTGAACATTTTGAGGCCTTCCTCTCCATCGGCAGCTTCGTCTATTTTGAAACCTTCGAAGCTTAATATTTCGTTCAGGGTCTTTCTAATAGCTCTCTCATCATCTATCAACAGTAACTTGGGCATATTGGTGAAATCTAGTGTTTACAAAACAAGTGAAAATAATGCAATTTGAATAATGCCAGCGAATTGGCGTTCAGCATCCTCTGCAATAAGTATACAGTTTATAGAAGTTTGGAAAAAAATCCTGTGATAGAAGCAACTCTTTTTGGTTGATTGGCGTCTATTTATGTACTATCGGTTGCGAAAGTAAGCAAGGAAAGAAGAGGGGAAGCAGGAAAAGCATACTGATTGTTAACAATATAGTTACTTTTTTATAATATCTTTGCACAGTCCTAAACTGAAACTATGAATCGCTTAACTACCTTTATTCTGGCTGCAGTACTTTTTAGTTCATGCACCAATGCAGCTAATATGGTTAGCAAGCAGTTTAAAAAACTTGCCACAGCGTGTTGCCTGACTGTGGAGTGTGGAATTGGAACAAACAGTTCTGATAAGAACACGCCCGCGGAAACTAAAATGCAGGAAACCTTTTCTCCGCTAACTTCCTGGAATGATAAGGTGTTATTTTAGGCAGGCATTGTTGTTTTTCCCTCATTTTTAGCTATTTAGGTTTACCCCCGCAACGCTGGCTTGACCGGTATTTTCGTTCAAACCCTGCCGCAGCAAAGGTTTTCCACATTTTTAAGGACTGGTTTGTTCTTAGTGGCACTTCATTTGGGTATTGCTAGTTATTAGCAAACGATAGTTATGAAGAAGCTTTACTTTGGCGATGGTGAAATTGATTGGAGTTGCCCATCAATTGATATTAACCGTCCCGTTAGGACTGTAACGGACTGCTTCAGGAATGAAGTATATGTTGGCGGTTATGACGAAAGAAACCGTTTAAATGATGGGTTGCCGGCAGCAAGGCCAGGGCGTGTGTGCTACCCGACCGTAAGAGACCTTAGAAATTAAGCCTATGATTGTTTTATTATCCATATTCCGTTTTTTGAGAAATACCCGAAGCCGTTAAGCAACCGGCTCCTCAAACCATTGGACCATCTCTTGCAGGGAAAGCTGGTTTTTTTGCGAAGACGTATCCCGTATAATTCTACCTTCTGCCATTTGTATTAACCTGTCGCCGTATTGTGCAGCATCTTTTAGGTTATGCGTGATAAAAACGGCTGTTAGCTTATTTTCCTTTATAATTTTTTCAGCGGTATTGATGATGAAAGCTGCGCTGCGGGGATCCAAAGCGGCAGTAGGTTCATCCAATAACAACACCCTGGTGTCTGCAACAACACACATCATAAGGGTAAGCGCCTGACGCTGGCCCCCGGAAAGTGAGCCCATTTGCCGGTTTAGATTTTTCTCGAGCCCCATGTTCAATATGCTCACGTGATGGCTGACGAACTCGCTGAAGTTCTTGGTGACGCCCTGCTTCAATGTTTTAGACTTTGTTCTGAGAGCGGCCAACCTGAAGTTTTCCAGGATAGTAAGTTCAGAAGCTGTACCCATGAGGGGGTTCTGGAAAACCCTGGCAACATAACGGCTGCGCCGGTAATCAGGTAGTTTTGTCACGTTTTCACCAGCAATATGAATTGTCCCTTCGGTCGGACTGTCGCTGCCTGCAATCAGGTTTAATAACGTGGTTTTACCACTGCCATTAGCCCCGATAACTACAAGAAATTCTCCGGCAGAAACTTCCAGGTTAATCCCGGATAAAGCAGCAACTTCTCCAGGCTGGTTCCTGTTGAAGATTTTGCTGATGTTTTCAAGGCGTATCATAGGTTCCTAAGCTTAATAGAAGGAAGTGCTACAACCGCGAGCACAAATAAAGCCGTGACCAACTTTAGTAGATTAGGGTCGACGCCTAAAGATAGGGTGATAGCTAAGACAACCTGGAAGATGATGCTGCCCGCTACCACCATTGCGACTTGCAGGGATATTTTTCTTATTCCAAGCCAGGTGTTCAGGGCCTCTGCTATTAACACCGAACCCAGCCCAATTATCACTATCCCGATCCCCATATTAATGTCAGTGAAATGCTGGTATTGGGCAACCAGGAAACCGCTGACGGCAGTAAGTGCGTTAGCAATAGCAAGGCCGGTTATCTTCATTGTGCTGACATTTACACTCACGGATTTTGCCATGACAGGGTTGTTGCCTGTAGCACGCATGGCAATGCCGAAGTCGCTTTTCAACAGGTAAACAACAAGGCAGGCGAGCAATGCTATAGCCAGGAAGGATACTAGTAGTTGTTGTTCGGTAGTTTCGTATTTGGTAAAAGTGTTGAACACATTGTCTGTATCCAGGAGTGGAATATTAGACCGGCCCATGATACTGAGATTAACTGAGTAAAGAGCCGTCATGGTGAGAATACCGGCAAGCAATGCATCAATTTTGAATAAGGTATGAATTAAACCCGTAATGGCTCCGGCGAATGCTCCACAGGCAATCACCACTAAAAGGGCTGTGGCTGGCGTAAGACCGGCTGGCAACAGTAACGCAGTAACCGCCGCGCCAAGTGTATAGCTTCCGTCGGTGGTTATATCCGGAATTTTAAACACCTTCATTGAAATGAAGATGCCGATGGTCATCGCAGCAAGGCAAAGCCCTAATATTATTGCGGTGAGATAGAATTGCATCAGAGTTTCTGGAAATGAGAAGGTACAACTATTTTGTATTTCGCGGCAGCCTCTGCATTATACACAAACCTTCTTTGCTTTACCAACTCCCATCGTAGGCTGGCCGGGTTTTTATCCTTCAGAAATGCGGCGGCTTGTTGGCCTGCCTGGTAACCCCATTGGTACATATCAGCACCAAATGCAGCTACGGCACCACGCTCAACCAGCCCGGCTTCGCTGGTGAACACGGGGACGCTTTGTTTATTGCAAGCATTGATGATTGTTTCAAAAGCTGCAAAGACTGTATTGTCCGGGTTGGCAAAGAAGGCATCGATGTTGTGGGTCAGGAGAGACTGCGTAACAAGCAATGCATCGGCCGAACTATTCAGGGGTAAAGCAACAAGCTCCATTTTTAAAGACTCTGCAACAGATTTGATACGCTGTAGCGCTTCGACCGACTGAGGTTCTGACTGGTTATAGATCATGCCTACACGTAAACCCTCCTTTTCTTTATGAAGCAATTGTTTGATGAGTGAGAAAGAAGTATCTATATAGTTCAGGTTTTCTGCAACCCCATACAGGTTATCTGGTTCTTTGCCTTGCTTATCCGTAACTTTCATAAGCCGGGGAGTAGAAGACACCATCATGAACACAGGAATAGTCCTTGTGTTTTGTACTGCGGCAATGGTAGACACAGTAGGGTTGCTCGCTATAAGGTCTACCTGTTCGCTTACCATATAGTTAACTATTTGGGTAAGTGCAGGCATGTTGCCTTGTGCATTCCGGTAAATGATTTTGACAGTATTCTTACCCTCGCTGAAACCAGCATCTGACAAAGCTGCCATAAAACCGTTTGTTGCTTTTTTAAGGGTATTGTCTTCAAGAGCATCAACAAAGCCTACCACCGGTACTCCTTCATCCCGGTTACTACACGAAAGTTGCGTTAAATAACTAAGCAGAACAAGGAAATAAAGTAGCCATCTCATTGTGATTGAAGCTGTTTTCAGATCAAATATCTGTTTTAAAATTCATTTATAATTTGGATGGCCTCATGGCTTGTTTATTGAACCCTGATAGCAAAAGGAGTAGGTTATGAAATCCTTAGTAACATTAATGATAGCATTTTCATGCATTGCCATATATGCATGTACTGAGAGTAGCGCGCGCTACGTAGACCTGAATACGGGCGAAGCGATAGAGGTAGAGAAAGATCCCGAAACTGGTTTTATGGTGAATAAAGCAACGCACCGTCCTGTAAAGCTGTACGTGGATAGGAGGTCGAATGACACTATTTACGGATACACAGGTGAAGTGGCAAACACCAAACTGCGAAAATTACAAAGCGGTAAATGGGTGTACCTGGGCGCCGAAGAGTTTAAGTATAAGCGTGAAAAGGATGCAGAGAAATTGAAAATAGGCGACGATGACTATAAGTATAAGCGGGATGGAAATGCCTATAAGATTAAAAAGGGCGATTACTATAAGAAAGACGTGGAAAAAGATGGTGATGTAACCATTGTGAGCGGCAACAAGAAAATTAAGATAGACGGGGAGACCGGCGAACGAAAAGTAAAGGTTGATGATTAAACTTAGCGTTGTAGCTAAAATAGCCTGCCCTGGTAAGGTACCGGGGCATTGGCCGTTGATAGGCTTTCTAAAGTGAAAGTACGCCTGTGTGATCCCTCAGTATCCAACCATTTTATTCACAATATGCTTTGGTTTTCTTTGCCGTAACCAGGTTGCGTAGTATCAGATAATCCTGGTTATCAATTGCCTGAGTGTTTTGGTATGAAACTTGGCTAGAACAGACCGAATTGTAAAAACAGAGTTATGAAAAAGCAATGGATTTCGTTAATGGCAGTTATCGCGATTTTAGGATCGGTAGCTTGTAGTAACGACAGGACAAATGAGGATGCAACAAGCAACACCACAACTGGTTCAACGGATGGAACAGAAGTGGCGGAAACCCGTACTGCATCGTATGTGGATTTAAACAGTGGTAAGGAAGTGGAAATGGAAGTAAATACCCGTACAAGGGTAGCATCGCCTAAGTTGCCAGAATCTGGTACCGTGACCTATTATGTTGATCCGGCATCGAAGGATACAGTAGAAGCAAGTACCGGTAGAATTGTAAGTGGTGCAATGGTTAAAGGTGAAGATGGTACATGGACGGTGGACGAAACCAAGGTAAAAGTAGACGGTGACGAACTGAAAGTGAAAATTGGAGAAGATGAAAAGCTTAAGGTTGACGGAGAGGATGTAAAGTATAAGAATGGTGAAGACAAGGTGAAGAAAGACGGTGAGGAGTACAAAGAAAAATCGGGAGACTCCAAGATTAAAGCAGATGGAGATGAGCTAAAGATTAAGTCGAAGAAGCAATAATTGAGTAAAGCGTCTATATAGTGAGGCTGCCGAAAGGCGGCCTTTACTTTTTTTGAGCCGTGGGAGAAGCCATGCGAAAATGACTACCTGTTATCTGGTAGCTTTGCGTTTATGAAGCGTGCCATTTCAATCGCCATAATTATTGTAACTATCGCAGCAATTTTTTACGTGACAAAGCCGTCGGGTAATTATGTAAAGGAAGAAGCTTCCGCACAGTTAAGAAAATACCTTGATCCTTCAATGCCTGCAGGTGTCTTTATTCTTATGGAGCAGCAGATAAGTGTAGAAGAAGGTTTTTTTTATAGAAAGGCTTTGCTAGACAGGGGTGGCAGCAAAATCGTCATGGGATACGGCGTGGTAGGAACATACATAAACAATGATATTTCAGCTTCATTGAAAACAAAAACCCCGGAGAAACAATAGGGTGAAACCAAAGGTTTCACCCGTTCCCCCAATCTGGTTAGGGCGTTCCTTCTACTATATTGTCATTATCAGAAGAACCAAGACTAAAATGCTGGTTCTCTTCGTCCCCCTTATCATGAGGGTCCGGGGTTCTAACGTCATCCGACTCTCCCGGAACATCAAGGTCGCTGCCCGAACGGTCATTTGATAAAGTAGCTTCGTTTAAACGCTCATTTTCAAAATCGGTGTTGTCAAGCGAGGCACGCTCCAATCTTTGTTCATCTTCGGTTGGCATTGTTTCGCCCGACTTTCTAAGTAATTGCCTTTCTTCACCCGATAGCTGCTGTTCATCGCTCATTTCAATAGTTGGTTCATCATTGTCATCTTCAAATAAACCTCTGCCTTCTTCGTCGTCTGATGCAAAGGTTTCGTCACCCAGGCTATGTGGTTCGGGAACCCGGACATTAGCTTGTCCCGGAATGTCGTAAACATCCGGTAAATCTATCGTCGCTTCATCCGGCTTTAAACGTTCCTTGTCATGGGCTGAATCTTTAATATCCTTTTGTCCTTCTTCACTTGCCAGCTTGTTTGGAGATACATGTGGATCTTTCAATCCTTTATCTTGCTTTTTTGCCATAGTTATCTATTTAGTTGGTTATAAATGGTCAATAGTGGTGCTAACAATTATTAAAGCAATCCTATTTCCGGCGGTAGGTTTGGACGGCCCAGGGCTGTTCCGGCAGTGGCCAACCATCATGATTTGGCACTAAAAAACAGGAGAAACGTGACCGTGGTCATTGTTTTAATGAAATGTAGTGTTGTATATTGCCCGCTTCCCCAGAAATAAGATTGTAAAAAAAAGCGGCATGACAAAGTGTAAAGCTGTGTGTATGGGGCTTTGAGAAGCATAAAAGAAAGGCAAAAGAGGTTATGGAAAGTTTACCAATTATAGCGGGAGCAGAACCAGGATAAAAAGTTAGGATAGCAAGGCTGTTGTGACGCTCCTGCATCGCTCTTGCTTCGGACTTGCATCGGACTAGCGTCGGACTTGCTCCCCAAAATCGTGTGGATTTTAGGGGTGGTGGAGAAGGTGTATGCGGTGCGTAACCTAACAGAACAAAACTTATCGGCAGGCCGGCAAGCAGGAATCGGGTAGGAGGGACGAAAACAATCGCTTCCCTAATTCATATCTCGTACATTATACACTTGCAGTTGCTGGGTGGAAGAAACAGCTAGTTGCACCGTACGACTGTTATGCCCATCAAGCCGGATGGACAAACTATCGGTGTTACCGGTAAGGGGAATGCGGGCATAATAAATATTGGACGGGAGGGATTGCCAGTTTCTTGTATCCGCTTGTTCTGCAGCAAACGACAATGCTTCAAGTACCTCGCCCAGGGCTTTATCTTTTTTAGAGGCTTCTTTCTCGGCCAGCTTTCTAAGTAACATACGGCTGAGTGCCGTACCCACTTCCTTCAGCATGCGCTCCTGGAGCAAGCTGGTGGCGAGGACATTGAGATCCTCTACTTTTTCAAAGATAAATGAGGAAGAGTCCTTCAGTATCGTGGCTTGTACAGAAGTGGTGGACGATCGAAAAGTGCTATAGGAGGGAAGGGCTATCCTGAAAGTTTTCATTTTATCCAGTGATATATCTTCCTTTTTTATGCCGATGCTGTAATCAACAGGAATGCGATACCTGTTTGTATAGTCGCTAAAGAAGAAACCTTCACCATCTTTAAAAAGCGTAAACATGGTGTTCATTTCACGCTTAGCCGGCGCCATACCTACTTCTGTGAATAAAACAAGTTCCTTTGTGTTGGTTACTGACGAAGGGTTAAACTTCATGTTGAACTTACGTTCATAAAACTCAAGATCGCTTCTGAATCCCATCAGATAAGCCGTTCTCAATACATCCTTTTTCAGTTGTTCGGGCATCGTAACCCCATAATAATCTTTCGATTCATGCTTAAGGAAAATATCTGCAGCATTGCGGTAGGAGATGAAAGCGTTGTTGATATCTGCATCTTTTTCGTAGATCACCCCTTGCAGTATCAAGGCAAACGCATCATTGGTGTATTTTTTTGTGATAACGGAGTGTTGATCGGCCACGGACCTGCCAGACAATGAAATTCTCCTTGCTTCTACTAAAGCATCTTCAATGTTGCTTAGGTACAAGTAGTTGAGCGCTTTGTAGTAGTGTACCATGAAGCGTTCGTAATCTTCTGGTTTGTAACGTGCCAACATGGGGCTTAAGCCAATGCTAACAGCCATATCAGCGGCGCCGTTGTTGCCGGCTTCCATTAGCTTATCGGCAGCATTAAGGTAACTGTTGCTACTGTCGTACTGCTTCATCAGGTGAAGGGTGTATCCTTTTTCCAGGAAGTATAAAACCCTGTTACGTGTGTGTTTTAAAATCCTGTTTTTATCCAGCTGTTTTGTGGCTGCAAGGTAATTACCCGATTGAAGGTTCCTGTAGTAGTCGTCAATCCGTTGCCGGTAAGTGGCACATGAAATAAAAACAGGCATTAAAAGCGCTGCTAATAATGCCTGCTTAAGGTTTCTCATCTAATTAGTTCTTTACGTATTTAGCTATTTTCTTATCTCCGATCCAAACTACTTCATTCGTCTGCAGGTTGGTAAGCTCAAGGTCTACCTGGTACTGAACAACTTTTTGTTTCTTGTGAGCATCAACTATTGAATTGATGGACCCTTGCAACATATAATCTGCACCTACTTCCAGGCCAAACTTCTTCATGGTACTTTGCGAGCTGTTGGTTTGCTGGTCGGCACGTTCAGCACGAATTTCTTCACGCTTTTTACCACTTTGCACCAGCTTGATCCTTTGGGAGGTAACAAAGCTCCTTTCAAGATCTTTCATGAAAGTCTCGGCTTGTATATGCTCATGGCTTTTATTGGTTACGAAACCTACAATTACCACAGGCGGTTTACCTGCCTGCTCTACGTGCTTGTCCAGCCAGTTTTGAGACACTATGTCTTTGATCATTTCTTCGGCCACCATGCGGCTATCGCTGTTATTCCAGCTACCACTGATGTCTTTTGTTTCTGAAGGGTCTATCCTTGTAACCTGGCGTTGGCAGGACATGGATGATACAGCAAAGCTTGCTGCTATTGCGTAAATAGCTACTGTTTTAAGTTGCATAGTATAGGTTTGTAAGGTTTAGTGAAGGAATAACCAGTTGCCACTACGGTAACCGATGGATGGGCGCATAAAATAATTGTTGTACCAACCGCGACCACCGTAATAGGGGTTGTAGTAATCGTAACGATAGCTGTTCTCCAGCCTTGCCAGCCGGAGGTTATAGCGCCTGTCTCTCCTAAGCTTTCTTCTTTCTTCCCTTGCTTCGTACCAATCATAGGCCTTGTAGGTTTCCTGGATGGTGGTATTGGAAGAGGCGAGGAGTGAGTCTTTTAGTTTCATGTACCTGTCCCTGCTAGCCCGGTAATTTGGGTTTTGGTCGGGAACGTCGGTTTGTGCATAAACAAGACTGGTAAGCACACTCAGCATTAAAAGTGTAAACATCTTGCGCATGGTGGTTTAGTTTAGTTAAACAAATGTATTGTACCTGTTTGTTAATAAACGCTCAAATGCGGACGGAGTTACATTAGCAGTGGTTAAATGTTTGTGAATGCGATAGTTAGCTTATCGATTCCTGTGTCATCGTCAGCGCTAAAAAAAGCATTACCCGGTCTTTCCAATTGTAAAAAAAAGAGATTGCCTTTTGGGGCAACCTCTTTTTCAGTCTGTTAACTACTGTATCCTTATGGGAAAATACCCAGTTCGCTGTAAGAAGTACCAACTTTGTTGATGGCCACTACATAAGCTGCCGTACGCATATCAGGGATTTGTGGATGATTATTCCAGAACTCCATAATCTCGCGGGTAGCAGTAATCATGGTTTCTTCCAGTCCGCTATGAACCAATGCAACTTCATCGGGGCCGTGAGCGATAAGTTCGCGTTTAGCCGGATCCATCTGCTTACCGGTAAGGTTTTCCATTTGAGTAACGATCTGGACATTGAGGTTTTCAGTGAAACGCTTTTCCATCCTGCCGTAACGCACGTGGCTAAGGTTTTTTAACCACTCGAAGTAGGACACTGTTACACCGCCGGCATTCAGGTACATGTCGGGAACAACAAGAACACCTTTTTTTGCAAGTATTTCGTCAGCATCCGGAGTCAGCGGTCCGTTTGCAGCTTCACCTATGATTTTTGCCTTAACACGTGGGGCGTTTTCTCCGTTGATTACATTTTCAAGGGCTGCAGGAATTAAGATGTCGCACTCATATTCCAGCGCTTCAGCATTCTTCGCAAAGTTTTTAGCACCGGGGAAGTTAAGGATAGAACCTGTGGACTTCCTGTGATTGAAAACAGCATCTATGTCTAAACCCTCATCGTTATAAATTGCTCCCTCATATTCAGCCAGGGCAACAACTTTTGCACCTGCGCGCTGGAAGAAGATTGCTGAGTGGTAACCTACGTTACCCAGCCCCTGCACCACAACGCGTTTGCCTTCTACACCTGTAGATAATCCGAGTTTCTCCATTACCTTAGGCATGTTACAAACCTCGCGAAGGCCGTAGAAAACACCGAGACCGGTAGCTTCTCTTCTGCCCCGTACGCCACCTTGCGTTACGGGTTTACCGGTAACACAGCCTGCAGCGTCTATTTCTCCTGGTTTCAAGCTTTGGTAGGTATCAACAATCCATGCCATCTCCCGTTCACCGGTTCCATAATCAGGAGCCGGAACGTCTGTGCCCGGGCCTATAAAGTTTTTCTTTACAAGTTCTGCTGTATAACGGCGGGTAACTTTTTCCAATTCGTAAGGAGAGTATTTCCTTGGATTGATTTTGATACCGCCTTTACCACCGCCAAAAGGAACGTTTACAATAGCGCATTTGTAAGTCATCAGGGCAGCAAGAGCCATAACTTCATCCTGGTTTACCTCGTCGCTAAACCTGATGCCACCTTTACAAGGTGTTTTGTGGTGGGAGTGCTGAACCCTGTAAGCTTCAATTACCTCAACTCTGCCATCATCCATTTTTACAGGAAATTTCATCTGGTAAACAGCGTTACACTGTTTAATTTGCTCAAGAATGCCGCTTTCCCATTTCGTGAACTTTGCAGCCTTATCAAAGCTTGTCATAACGCTCTGAAAAAAGCTATAATGTTGTTCTGACATTTCTTTACTTTTTTGGTTATTAGGTGAAAAATATAATTAAAGGTCTTTTCTCTTTTCCAGCCGGCTAATCTTTTTGTCCAGATTAACCATGTAAATAATGATACCTGCCATGATGGTAAGCACTACAGCCATAACCACGTAAATCTTTCCGTTGCTTTCCATAAAGCTTCTTTCTTCAACCGGGGCTATTTGTGCCATAGCGGCCTGTTGCACCAGCACACAACAAATCAAACCTATTGCTTTTAGCATATTAGCCATTAGCGAACTGCTTTTCGTTTAACAATCTATACCTGATCCTAAGTGAAGTGATCCAGACACCTAAAAGGGTCCACCCAATTACGGCTGGCCAGAACACGGTTCTCATTTGTGGGTCCAGATCACCCCCGTTAAGTGCCGGGTTACCTTCGCTACCCTGCCCACCGGGATGAAGTGATTCAGCCATCCTTGGTAAAATCCAGATGGTAGGGAATAACATGCAGAAAGCAAAAATGTTGTACACCGCAGACAATTTGCTTCGCTTATCCATGTCAGTAACACTACCTCTTAATACAAAATATGCAAAGTATATTAAAAGAGCGATAGCTGCCCCGTTTTGCTTTGGATCGCTGCTCCAGGCAGCGCCCCACTGGTAATTTGCCCAAATGGCGCCTGTTACAATACCCAACACTCCGAATAACAAGCCTGAGCGCGCGTACTCTACGGAGTAAATATCCGCAACATCACTGTGCTTATTCAGGAATTTAATAGCATAAATGACGGAGACGATGAAAAGGATCATCATTCCAAACCACATAGGAACATGAAAAAACAAGTTCCGGATAGTATGCTGAAGACGGCCATCAAGCTGGGGAATCTTTACCATGAAGCCCATGGTACACGTATATAAAAGGAGAACAACGGCTAATATTTTCCACCAGCTCTGCCTTAGCATTCCAAAAAATTAAGATCAAACATGATTGTTTAGAAACCTGTTTTGTTTCCGGCGCAAAAATAGGTGGCTACACCCTCATTAAACAAAATAAAAATCAGCGATTTGGATATTGCTTACAGATTAACAAATCGGTAACGATAGCTAATATAAGCGTTAATACCACTTACTTTTGAAGCATTAAGCAATTTCTCATGAAAATAGTTAGATCATTTGTATTAATCGCGTTTTTGGGTTTAAGCCACTTAGTGGCCTCAGCCGATGAAGGCATGTGGCTTCCCCAGTTATTGCAGGCGTTGAATGAAAAGGATATGAAACGCCTGGGAATGAAAATGAGCGCTCAAGACATCTACAGCATCAACAAAAGCAGCCTTAAAGATGCCATCGTAAGCTTTGGCGGTGGATGCACTGCGGAGGTCATTTCTGAGAAAGGCCTCATACTCACGAACCATCACTGCGGGTTCGGACAAATACAAAATCATAGTACGCTTGCCAGTAATTACATCAAAGAAGGTTTTTGGGCGAAAAATCATAAAGAAGAGTTGAAAAACCCGGGACTTACAGCAACGTTTATCATCAGCATAACAGATGTTACAACGGCCGTATTAAGCGGTGTTGGCGATAAAATGATGGAGAAAGAGAGGCAGGCCCTGATAGCTAAAAATATAGAACAGGTAAGGAAAAGTGCAAAGAAAGAAAGCTACCAGGAGTCTTTTGTTCGCGCTTTCTTTGAGGGAAATAAATATTATTTGTTTATCACCGAAGTATATAAAGATGTACGCCTGGTGGGGGCACCTCCGGCAGCCATCGGCAACTTCGGCAAGGACACCGATAATTGGGTGTGGCCGAGGCATACCGGTGACTTTTCATTGTTCAGAATCTACGCCGATAAAAATAACCGCCCTGCTGAATATTCAGAGGAGAATGTTCCCTACAAGCCCAAGCGGGCGCTCAATATTTCATTAGATGGAGTGGACGAGAACGATTTCACGATGGTGTTTGGATTTCCCGGAAGAACAATGGAGTATTTACACAGTGCAGCGGTAGCACAGGTAATGAATGTAAATGATCCTGCGAAAATTGCGATTAGGGGAAACGCTCTACAGGTACTGAACAAGTATATGCGCGGCGACGAGTTAATCAAGATTCAGTACGCTGCCAAATATGCCGGCATTGAGAATGCTTATAAAAAGTGGCAGGGCGAGGTACAAGGTTTGAGAAAGAAAAACGCGGTTGATAAGAAGAAAATGTATGAAGCGGATTTTGCAAAACGCGTAAATGGTAACCCGGAATGGAAAGCAAAATACGGAACACTACTGGAAGAACTTGAGGCAGCCTATGCAGAATTAGAACCCCTGGGTTACGGAAGGGATATGTATATGGAAACGATGGCCCGCATCGAACTGTTCTCTGTTGCAGGTCAGATGAATTCGCTGGTTAATGCGCTTGAGAACAACGGGGGCACAGGTTTTGGCCAGGCTGCGCCTAAGGTGCATGGAAGCGTTTCGGATATTCTGCACGAATACAATGTAGAAGTAGACAAGGAACTTTTTGCCAGTTTGATTGCTCATTATATGAAGCATCAAAAAAAGGAATTCATTGCTCCTTACCTTGCTCAACTCGCGAGCCAGTACCAGGAAGACTACCATAAACTTGCGGATTATGTTTACCAATCGTCTATGATGGACGATTCTGCAAAAGTTATGAATGTGTTTTCGATGGTGCCAATAGAACTAGCTACAGCGATTAAAAATGACCTGGCCGTAACTATTTGGAACGAAATGCAGAAATATTACAACCAGCAGGTTGGAAGTAAGATAGGAGATGTTCAAAACCGGGTGAATGCTTTACAACGCACCTATATGCAGGCACAGTTAGAAGTGTTCAAGGAAAAGCGGTTTTATCCTGATGCTAATAGTACACTCCGGGTAACTTATGGCAAGGCAAAGGGTTCTGAACCTCGCGACGGAATAAAATATGCAATGTATACTTACCTGGATGGCGTAATGGAAAAGTACGTGCCGGGTGATTACGAATTTGATGTGCCAGCCAAGTTGATTGAATTGTATAATAAAAAAGATTATGGTCGTTATGGGGTGAAAGGTAAACAACCTGTATGCTTCATTGCTACCAACCATACAACAGGGGGCAACTCTGGCAGCCCTGCACTGGATGCGCACGGAAACCTCATTGGGCTAAACTTCGACCGCGCATGGGAAGGTACAATGAGCGACATCTTCTATGACGCTGATATTTGCAGGAACATTATGGTGGATATCCGCTATGTTACTTTCATTATTGACAAATTTGCGAATGCTCAAAATATCATTAGTGAGTTGAAATTTGTCCATCCAAAGAAAGGAGCCGTAAAACCAGCGGCGCCTGCAAAGAAAGTTGCAGTGAAGCAATAGATGCTTTAAATGATACGTATAGACGATGCCCCTTTCTGAGGGGCATCGTTGTGGATATTCCTGGCATGCTGGCAAATGGAGGAAGATGAAGTTTGCCTTTTAATCAATCCCGCCATTCTCCGGCACGGCGTTCACCAGTACGCTTTCATTTATCCGGTGCGGGGATAGCATGCTGCACACAAAGTGACCGTAAGCGGTGGGGCGGCTTATCACATCCGTCTCTTGATGAGCCCTTCCTGCATCATTAAATCTGCCAGCACTAAGGCCGTAACTGACTCGATTACGACAGGTGCGCGTAGGGCAATGCAAAGGTCATGGCGGCCGCGAACAGCCAGGGGTGCAACCTCCTGAAGTTTATTATTCCAGCTCATTTGTTCTTTAGGGGTGGAAGAAGTGGGCTTGATGACAACGCGAAACAGGAGGTCGTTTCCATTAGAGAGGCCGCCTACGACACCTCCGGCATGGTTGGTTGCCGTGGTGCCTGCTGCATCTATGATGGCGTCATTATGTTGCGACCCAAACATCTCAGCAGCCTTGAAGCCTGCACCAAACTCAATACCCTTCACCGCAGGAATAGAGAACACGCCATGGGCAATGAGGGATTCAACTGAATTGAAGAAAGGTTCGCCCAAACCCACAGGCATCTTGCTCACTTTACAGGAAACAATACCGCCTACGGAATCTTTTGCCTCTATGCCTTTGGCAAGACCTTTTTCAAGATCTGTTTCGCCAGCAATAGAAACGAGAGAAGCTTCCACTACTGTTTCGCCCAGCAGCTTTTTTGCTACCACACCCGCAGCAACAAGGGCCACAGTGAGTCGCCCACTGAAGTGCCCACCACCTCTATGGTCGTTGTAGCCTCCAAACTTCATTGTTGCTACCCAATCTGCATGCCCTGGCCTGGGCGTATCAGGAACATCATCATAGTCAGAGGAACGGGTGTTATTGTTGGCAAATACTATCGTAAGTGGTGTACCCGTTGTTTTATTGTTGTAGACCCCAGAGATGAAATCCGGAATATCCTCTTCTTTCCTCGGGGTAGTACCTGCCTGGTTATGTCCTTTTCGGCGAAGCATAGCTTCAACAAAGTCGCTTTGGGAAATTGGGAGCCCTGCAGGGCATCCATCAATTACTATACCCACAGCAGTTCCGTGAGATTCTCCAAAAATGCTTATCCTGAATAAGGTACCAAAGCTATTCAAGCTCAATTATTTTGATAAAGATACAGTAACACCCATTGCTGAAAGATGGTTTAAGAAATCAGGATAACTTTTGTTGATTGCCTCTGCGCCTTCTATTGTAACCGGTGAAGTTGCTCTAAGTCCTGCTACGGCACAAGCCATTGCAATCCGGTGATCATTGTTAGCGGAAACTGTAGCCCCGTTGATTGTACATGGGCCGTCAACCATCATGTTATCTCCACTGATTGTGATTGCCACATTCATTTTCCCGAATTCTGTTTTTAGGGTTTGAGCCCTGTCGCTTTCTTTGTGCCTGAGACGATGAATGTTTTTTATAATGCTACGGCCATTGCAATGTGCTGCCAACACAACAAGTGACGGAACGAGATCGGGGTGATGAAGGGCATCAAATTCAAATGCTTCGAGTGTTTCAGCACTTTTTATCGAAACAGTAGATCCGTTCCATACAGCAGTTGCCCCTGCTGCTTCTAAAAGTTGGATGATAGCCCTATCGGCTTGTAGTGAGTCTTTTTTTAAACCCTGTATAGCAATTGTCCCTGCTGTAGCTGCCGCAACGGCCATCATTGCTGCACTGCTCCAGTCGCCTTCAACATTGTAATCTAAATGTTGTTGAACGCGGGGTGAGTGAACAAACTCGAATTGTCCGTAGTCGATATGATGGGGTACGGCCAGTCCAAACCTTTTAATAACTTCTATCGTTAGATCGAGATATGGCTTACTCACAGCATTGCTGACATAAATGGATGCCTTTGGGATATTGCAGGCACTATTAGAGAAATAGCCGGCATATGCAAATAGTAACCCCGTTAAAAACTGCGAACTTAAAGAGCCATCAACAGTAATATCGGCAGGAGACAGGGGGCCTTCCAGCTGTAGCGGTAAACGCCCGTTATTACTTTGCACAAACACACCCAGTTGCGGGAAAATGTCAACGAACGGGAAAAAGGGCCTTGTTTGCAGGCTGCCTTCGCCAATCAAAGTCAGGCGTTGGCTGCCCAATGCCGCAATAGGAGCAAACATACGGGCGGAAAGGCCACTCTCGCCGCAATTGATAATCCTGGAAACAGGGTTTATTCCTTTGCTAATTACGCGCAGCGCAGCGTTTTCCTCTTCTATAGTAGCTCCCAGGCTGCTGAGTATGTTTTTTGCAGCAAGTTCATCATTCGAATGTCCTGTATTGGTGATTTTGGATGTGCCTCCTTTCAACAACGCTGCGGCAAGAGCGCGCTGTGTTACGCTCTTGGATGCTGGTATCGCCACCATACCCTCTATTCTTGCAGGATGGATGGTTGCGTTCATACACTTGTGAGTTTGCCAAGGAGTTGATTTAGCTTCCTCAATTCGAGTGGGTAGATAATACCCTTCCCGATGGCTTCCAAAAGAACATAATTTATTGTTTTTCCTGACGCTTTTTTATCAACGGTCATTGTTTCGAAAGCTTCTTTTGCATCATACGCAAACCTCACCGGCAACCCATATTGTTCTATGAGTTGAACAACCCGTCCTGTTTCGCCAAACCCGGTCAACCGGGCAGAGAATGCGCA
>JAEZDR010000086.1 GCA_023433265.1 Bacteroidota bacterium
GGTACAACCGGATGGAGCCAGTACCGCCCTGAGCCCTGCTGTTAAGAAGCTGCAGGATAGTATTAAGACAATAAACAAACAGATTGCTGCTAACCAACACCAGGCGCAAACGCTCGACGAGGTGCTCACAAAAACTGCTAAGCTGCTGGAAGCCTATACGGCATCGGACAATAAGAACATATCCGGCACCGATGTGATTAAACTTGTGGACTATTACAACAATAAAATTGAAGTAACCCGTCAGTCGCTTTATAACCTGATGACGCGGAGGGAGGAGCTACAGGCGATAGTGAACGACCTGCAGATGCGCATCAACCAGCTTAGCAGCCGCCAGTCGCCGGTAACTGCTCAACCCACCGGGCAACTCGTATTACAGTTGCTTGTAAACCAGCCACAGGATGCACAATTCGTTGTTAGTTATTTTACCCGCCATGCAGGTTGGGTGCCCACTTACGATCTTAGGGTGAAGTCAATTCAGAACTCGCTTGCTTTATCGTACAAGGCAACTGTAACCCAAACCACGGGCATAGACTGGAATGATGTGAAGCTTACCTTGACAACAGCCAATCCAAATCTTGGCACAAACATCCCCGGTATGCATCCATGGAAATTGCAGCTATATACCTCCGCGCCTACGGCTTACACAGCCAACGACAGCCATCTGGAAGAGGTGGTTGTTACCGCCTTTAGATCTAATAAGGCCAGCCGGTTTGCGGGCAGCCCTACATCTAATATAGCCCAGTATACGAGCGTGGCTGAAAGCAGGGTGTACAACAGCTTCCAGGTAAACCTGCCCTATAACATTCCATCTGACGGCAGAAGTTACAGTGTAGCCATCAAGGATGAACAACTGGAAGCAAGGTTCCGTAACCTGGCGATGCCAAGACTGGACCCCGATGCGTTCCTTACAGCCGAGTTGTTGAATTGGGAGACGCTGAACCTGCTGCCGGGTGAAGCAAACATTATTATGGATAACGTTTACCTGGGTAAGTCGCACATCAACCCCATAACCGCAGAAGATACGCTTGTGCTTTCGCTGGGAAGAGATAAACGTGTAAACGTGCAGCGTAAGCTTGTGAAAGAGTATAGTAAAACCAGGTTTATAGGCAGCAACAGGATTGAAGATTTTACCTATGAAATCACTGTGAGAAATAACAAAAAGGAGCCCGTTACACTTTCGCTTAAGGAGCAAGTGCCGCTAACCACGGTGAAAGAAATAAGTGTGGATGTAAAAGAAACAGCAAAAGCTAAGTATGATAAAGAGGCAGGCGAGCTAAGCTGGGATATTGCGCTTGCTCCGGGAGAGGTTAAAACCTTCCGTTACGCATACGAAGTGAAGTACCCAAAGGATGAAAGGATAACGAACTTAAGGTAACAACGTGCATCATTTTTGCAGGACGAGTGCTTCAAATCCTGCGGTCTATGACTTTAAATGCAAAGAAGACGAGAATAGTAATCATAGGGGTGGGGGCGGTAGGTTCCACTACCGCTTACACTTTATTGTTAAGGGAAAGGATGGATGAACTGGTGCTGATAGACGCTAACAAGGGTAAAGCCTTAGGCGATGCAC
Organism: Bacteroidota bacterium; assembly: GCA_023433265.1. GTDB lineage: Bacteria > Bacteroidota > Bacteroidia > Chitinophagales > Chitinophagaceae > JAEZDR01. The sequence goes on from JAEZDR010000086.1 coordinate 1,571, forward strand.
TGGATATGAACCATGGCATGCCTTTCCTGGGTCAGGCAGAAGTTTGGGCAGGAGATTATCCTGATTGCAGTGATGCAGATATCATCATCATAACAGCGGGCGCAGCGCAAAGACCGGGTGAAACCAGGATTGACCTCCTGAAGCGTAACGTGAGCATATTTGAGACCATCACAACAGAAGTATTAAAGTATAATAAGGATGGCCTTCTCCTTATTGCCAGCAACCCGGTGGACGTGATGAGTTATTTTACCTGGCGCAAGAGCGGATGGGATGCGCGGCGGGTAATTGGCTCCGGTACTTTGCTGGATAGTGCGCGGTTCCGGTACCTGATTGGTAAAAAGGTGAATATAGACCCAAGGAGCGTTCATGCGCATATCATTGGGGAACATGGCGACAGCGAGTTGCCCTTGTGGAGCCTTGCTAATATTGCAGGGCACGACATATCGCTGGGCAGCGAGGACCGGCAGAGCATTTTTGAAAATACCCGCAACGCTGCCTACCAGATTATTGAGGCGAAAGGAGCAACCTATTATGCAATTGCCCTTGCGCTCGACAGGATATGTGCTGCCATTTTAAAGAACGAAGCTTCGGTGTTGAATGTGTCCACCCTGCTCACCAACTATCATGGCGTAAACGATGTTTACCTTGGCGTGCCGTGCGTGGTAGATAGAAATGGTGTGCGTGAAGTACTTGATCTCCATATTAATTTCGAAGAAAAGAACCTGTTACACAAGTCGGCGGCAAAACTGAAGGATTTAATTAAGAGCATATCGCCGCAGGAGAAAAGAGGGGACATCATAGGAGGGGGCGCTTAGGCTATAGTGGTTAGAGCAGTTTGCCTTCTTATCTTCGCCGCATGGAAGCTTTGTTGCAACAACTGGATACTTATAAGGCTGAGGTAGCTGCCACGCAGGCAGCAAATGCTGATGAGCTGGAACAGTTCAGGATTAAATACCTGGGTACTAAGGGAATAGTGAAGGGTGTAATGGGAGAGATGAAGAATGTACCTGCTGACCGCAAGAAGGAGTTTGGCCAGATTCTCAACGAATTTAAACAGTTTGTAGAGCAGCGCTTCGAGGAGTTGAAGGGAGCAGCAACGAGCACTGCCGAAGGCGATGACCGCATTGATTATGACTGGAGCTTGCCGGGCACCCCTTTTAACGTAGGCTCGCGCCATCCTTTGAGCATCATCCGCAATAAAATCATTTCCATCTTCTCAAGACTTGGGTTTGCTGTGGCAGAGGGCCCGGAGATAGAGGACGACTGGCACAACTTCGGTGCGATGAACTTGCCCCCTGATCACCCGGCAAGAGATATGCAGGATACATTTTACATCAGCCGCAACCCGGATTGGTTGTTACGCACGCATACGAGCAGCATACAGGTGCGGGTAATGGAAAGTCAAAAACCGCCTATCCGCGTGGTTTGCCCGGGGCGTGTTTACAGAAATGAAACCATCAGTGCGCGGGCGCACTGCTTTTTTCACCAGATAGAAGGTTTATACATAGCAGAAAATGTGAGCTTTGCCGACCTCAAACAAACGCTTTACTTCTTTGTGCAGGAGATGTTTGGCACTGACGTTAAGGTGAGGTTCAGGCCCAGCTACTTCCCTTTTACAGAGCCAAGCGCAGAAATGGACATCAGTTGCCTGATTTGCAAAGGAGATGGTTGCTCAGTTTGCAAGCATACAGGCTGGGTAGAAATATTAGGCAGTGGCATGGTGCACCCGAAGGTGCTTGAGCTAAGCGGGATAGACCCTGAAAAATACACAGGCTTCGCATTTGGAATGGGAGTGGAGCGCATTGCCATGTTGAAGTACCAGGTGAAAGACCTCCGTTTGTTCAGCGAAAACGATGTAAGGTTCTTAAGACAATTTACCGGGGCTATATAAAAAAAGCCGTACCATAAGGTACGGCTTTTCTCATGATGCACCGGTAGTGGTTCATCAAACATGTCCCTGTGCAATCATTGCATTTGCTACTCTTACGAAGCCGGCAATATTTGCGCCTTTTACATAATCTATATGGCCGTTATCCAGCCTGCCGTGCTCAACGCACTGGTTGTGGATACTTTGCATAATACCTTTCAGCCTTTGCTCTACTTCTTCTCTTGTCCATGACAAACGAAGCGAGTTTTGCGACATTTCAAGTCCTGATACGGCTACACCGCCTGCATTGGAAGCTTTACCCGGTGCATAGAGTATTCCTGCTTTTTGGAACACTTCAATGGCTTCAGGAGTAGAAGGCATGTTGGCGCCTTCGGCTACCAGCATACAACCGTCAGCTACGAGGGCCTGTGCATCTTCTTCATTTAGCTCGTTTTGGATGGCGCATGGTAAAGCAACATCGCATGGCAGGTGCCAGGGGCGCTGGCCTTCATAGAATTCGCAACCAAAATGGTCAGCGTATTCTTTAATTCTACCCCTGCGAACATTTTTCAAGTCCATTAGCCACTGCAATTTGGCAGTGTCAATGCCTTTTGGATCGTAGATAGTACCGTCGCTGTCAGAAGCTGAGATAGGAATACCACCAAAAGCAATTACTTTTTCAATTGCATACTGGGCTACGTTTCCGCTGCCGCTCACGGCCACTTTCTTGCCTTTAAGTGTTGTGTTCCTTGTCTTCAGCATTTCTTCTACAAAATACAAAACACCATAGCCTGTGGCTTCAGGGCGAATGAGGCTACCACCAAAGGTTGGCCCCTTGCCTGTTAAAACACCGGTGAACTCATTAGTGAGGCGTTTGTACTGGCCAAACATAAAGCCCACTTCCCTGCCACCAACGCCTACATCGCCTGCAGGTACGTCTGTGTCAGGACCAATGTGCCTGAATAGTTCAGTCATAAAGCTTTGGCAGAACCTCATTACTTCATTGTCTGATTTTCTTTTAGGATCGAAGTCAGATCCGCCCTTACCACCACCCATCGGAAGCGTGGTAAGCGAGTTCTTGAACACTTGCTCGAAAGCCAGGAATTTAAGCGTAGATAAATCCACTTCAGGATGGAAGCGCAAGCCACCTTTATAAGGCCCGATGGCACTGTTCATCTGTACCCGGTAGCCACGGTTAACACGATAGTTGCCTTCGTCGTCTACCCAGGGAACGCGGAACATTAATACCCTTTCAGGCTCCACCATACGTTCCAGTATGGCAGCTTTTTTATAAATGGGGTGGTCTTCAATGAAAGGAATGATGGCCTGTGCCACCTCGTACACTGCTTGTAAGAACTCTGGTTGATTCTGGTTGCGGCTCTCCACTGATTGCATGAATTTTTCTACCGCAGAACGTTTGGTAAGTAACATAAGCATTTATTTAAAGCGTTAGGGCAGGCGAAGAATTTGGTTGTTTGAAAAGGAAGGAAAGCCTGCCGAAATGGTTTGCTAAAGCTAACTAAGAAATAATTCAATCACAAATGACAAAAGTCATTTTAGGTAAAATAAAAATTGAAACAGGTAATAGGCTGCGCTTAATTATTTAGCAATATACGGGAGGAGGAAGGCCACCATTGTTAACTGTAGTTCGTGTATCACCTGCAAGTGGCAGGCTGTTATCTTTGCGCCTCAATTGTAAATTAGATGCATGTAAGAGCGGTGATATTTGATATGGATGGCCTGTTGATAGATAGTGAACCTTTATGGGAGGAAGCAGCGGCTGAAGTGTTCAGGTTATATGGCGTATCGCTTACCCGCGAACAGTATATAATCACCACCGGTTTGCGTACAAAAGAGTTTGTGCAATGGTGGTTCAGGCATTTCCGCATTGCAGATGATGAAATACCCATTGCAGAAGACAGGATCATTAAAACCGTCTTACAAAAAGTGGAAATGAAAGGAAAAGTTATGGCAGGCGTTGATCATATCCTTGATTTCTTTTTGCAGCGAAATTGTAAGATAGGTGTAGCATCCTCATCGCCCATGGAGTTGATTGATATGGTAGTGGATAAAACAGGTATCAGAAAACACCTGTCCGCTATTGCTTCAGCACAAGACCTTCCTTATGGCAAGCCGCATCCACAGGTATATCTTAACTGCGCCGATGCCTTAGGAGTTGATGCTACAGATTGTATTTGTTTTGAAGACTCTTTCAATGGAATGATAGCAGCCAAAGCTGCGAAGATGAAGTGCGTAGTTGTGCCTCACCACGCACAGCTTAAGATGGAATGTTGGGGCGCGGCAGATCTAAAGCTTTCTTCACTACAAAATTTTGGTGAGCTTCACCTTAACCTGGTTGCACCATAAGATAATGCACAGCATCCGGCTATAAATGAAGAAGAGGGCTAAAGCCCTCTCTTCATTTATATGCTAAAGGTTGTTTACTTTAATTCCAGTATAGTTATTGACCATGCCGGGGAGCGTATGGGTTCCTGGACTGATACTTCCTGCCCTGATATTACGTCTATAGCACGTGCAGGGCTGCCCGCTACTTCTGCATAGTTTTTTACGTCGGCTCTTTGCTCTTTATCAGAGGTGTTCATTATGCACATTATCTTCTGCTTGTCGTCGTACCTGAAGTAAACGTACAAGCCATCTTCCGGTACAAACTGCATGAACTTACCGGTTTTTATAGCAGAAGACTTTTTCCTGAAATTAGCGATCGCTCTTGTATAGTCTTGAATATCCAATTCCTGCGGTGTTAGGTTAGCACCGGTGAATGCATTCTTTACGTCGCCCTCCCAACCACCTGGAAAATCGAGCCTCACCCATCCGTCGGGGTTCGTAAAACCTTTCATCAACACCTCAGTGCCATAGTACATCTGGGGAATGCCCCTCGCGGTTAGCAGCCAGCCAATACCCATGCGCTGCTTGTTTACGTCTTCGCCCACTTCAGAAAAGAAGCGGCTCTTATCATGGTTGTCAAGAAAGTTTACATTGTTCATCGGGTTCTCGTAAACAAAGTCCTGGCTAAGCGTAGAATATAGTTTGTTGACACCTTCGGTCCAGCCAAACTTTTCTTTCATGGCAGGAACAATCCCATACATGTTTGTCTGAAAATCTGTAACGCCCGGCAGATTGCTTTTGAAAGGCACATTCATCCTGTTCCTTGTAAAGTAAGCCTGGCTTGCAGTGCCATGCACCCATGTTTCGCCAAACATGGTAATGGAAGGGTATTCATCCATCAAAGCTTTATTACAACGGTTCATAAAGTTGAGGTCGTTATAGATGTATGTATCAATCCTCCATCCATCTACGCCAAACTCTTCCACGCTCCATAATGCATGTTGAATAAGGAAATTGGCAACAAATGGATTCTTGTGATTCATGTCGGGCATTTGTCTTGTGAACCATCCATCGCTCATCCGTTTTTTATCTACTTCACTTCCATAGGGGTCGAATAACACCTGGTCTTTATAACTGGTTTGCGTATAGGAAGGCCATTGGTTTAGCCAGTTCTTCATCGGTGGATCCTGAACGGTAAAATGGTAGCTGCCCACATGGTTGTACACGGCGTCCTGGATGAGTTTCATGCCTCTTTTATGGAGGCTGTCTCCAAGGCGCCTGTATGCATCCGCCCCTCCAAAACGAGGTTCGATGGTGTAATGGTCAGTAAAAGCATAGCCATGCTCTGTTCTATCCGGCATGTCGTTTTGAATAACGGGTGTTAACCAAAGCGCAGTCACGCCCAGGCGCTGCAGGTAATCAAGATGTTTGATAATACCCTGTAAGTCGCCACCATGCCTGGCATAGATAGAATCCCTGTCGAGCGACTGGTCGAGCATGTTATCCATACGATCGTTGTCGGGATTGCCATTGCTAAACCTGTCAGGCATGATGAGGTAAATAAAATCGGAGGAGTTTATACCCTGCGCATAGGTTTTTCCTTTACCCTGCCGGCGAGCCTTCAAGGGCAGTTGCACGCTGGTTTTGTTGTTAACCATAATCTTAACGTTGCCCGGCTTTGCTGCGGGTGTGATGGTAAGATCCACGAATGCATAATGCGGGTTTTCTGCCTTGTGCACCTTGTTCATTACCACGCCCGGGTAGCTCACCGACACGCTGGTGATTTCGCTTTGGTCTTTTGTGTGCAGCATCAGCTGCAACGAAGTGTTCTTCATGCCCACCCACCAATTGGAGGGATAGACCTTGATTTCCTGCGCCTGCAGGACAAATGTTATAAAGCTGAAAACAGCCAGAAATACAATCCTTATCATACGTATGTAGTGGGGGTTTGTTCGCTCGAAGTTATATCATCAATAATCTGCTCAGCACTATCCTCTTTATGGTCGGTTACAATCAAATTAAGTATGCCGGCTATCACCATTGAAATACCACCTACCACAAGAGCATAAATACTTTGATTGTTGAATACATTGGATACAAAAAATCCCAGGATAGCGGCCGCGACAATTTGTGGAATTACGATAAAGAAATTGAAGACGCCCATGTAGAATCCCATCTTAGTTGCCGGCAAAGCGCCTGCAAGAATGGCGTAAGGCATGGTAAGCGTAGAAGCCCATGCAAGACCCACGCAAATCATGGGTGCCAGCAACAAGTTGTGATCTTGAATAAAGAAGATGCTTACCAAACCGGCACCCCCTATAATAAGGCAAATCATGTGAGTGAATTTTCTTCCTATGCGTGCGGCAAGAACAGGTAACAGGAACGCAGCTATTGCAGACACCCCGTTATAGACCATAAACATCACACCCACCCAGTCGCCTGCATCCTGGAACGCTTTTGATGTAGTATCAGTGGTGCCATAAGCGTTTTGTGCAACACCCGAGGTAGTGTATATCCACATAGCAAAAAAAGCTATCCAGGTAAAGAACTGCACTACGGCTAGTTGCACCATAGTTTTGGGCATAGAGCCAATGCCTCTCATTATTTCTCCAAAGCCGTGCATAAGGCCGCGGGAGCGTTCTTTTTCTGCTTGCCATTGCTCCATATCGTC
>JAEZDR010000168.1 GCA_023433265.1 Bacteroidota bacterium
TGTTTACACGTCCAAAACCATGAGTGAAATCAGGACCAGGGTTGCCGAGATCGTCGGCAGTGTTTAGCATGATTGCTTTTAAAAGTCCGCTATTGGGTTCTGCGCCATGCTTTTTCTTGTAAGCTTCAATTAATACAGCAAAGTTGCCTGCAATGGCCGGCGAAGCCATTGAGGTACCCGACATAGATGCATAGGTATTGTTTGGCTGTGTGCTCATCACGCTACTACCCACGGCAGAAATGTCCGGTTTTATGCGCCCGTCGGGAGTGGGTCCTTTACTGCTGCCACTTGCGGCCACATCTGATTTACTAAGATTAGCTACAGCAAGCACATTCTTACCGGCTTTGTATCCGCCTGTTATTGTTCTCCACCCACCGGTAAGCCCACCGCAAGTACTATTGCCCTCATTGCCTGCAGAATGCATGTGCATGAGGCCGGTATGTGTGCGAATTTGCTGGTCGCTGGTGCGTGCGTCGTTGTTGTAGCCGGCATTACAACTTTGGGCCAGAGAGTGCGTAGTAATACGAACATTGTTTGTTGTGTAAAGAGAGGGGAACAGGGAAAGATCTCCAAACCCGCTATAGGCTCTGAGGATAGCACCGGGTGCCTGTCCACGGTTATCGGGGTCAAAATTAGGAGCACCAAGTATGATACCCGCAACGTGATCGCCATGGGTATTGCTTGCTGATGTGTTGCTGGCATTCAGTTGAATGCGCCCCTGGAAATCGATATGCGGGCCTACATGGCCGTCATCACCCATAGCTATTATCACCCCATCGCCAGACAGTTTACGGCCATTTACGTAGTTGTCGCCTGTAAATACAGTGTTGTTTCTGTGGCTTGTTACGCCCTGTGTATCGTCAAGTGTGGGTGGTGCGCCAATAGGTTCAATAAATTGTACGATGGGATGAGCTGCTATTTGTGTAAGCTGCAAAAGTTCCACCGTAATAGTGAGTGCATCAGAAGGATCTGCTTCCAGCATGCTGAACAATATACCTGCATCAGAAAGCGCCTGCGCCAACTGCTGTTTTGAAAAAGCAGGTGAAAAGCTAACCCGTACATGCCGGGTATTATCTGTTGGAGCTGCCCAGGAAATATCTAAGGGTGTATAAAGTGAAGGATCAATTTTATACGATGCAGGGGGCGCCATAACAGCATAGACCGCATAAGATTTTAGCCCTTCAAAGTCGTAGTTTAATGGAAATGAAGCATAGAAAGTATTGGTGGGCAGGTAGTCGTAAAGCTCTACTCCTGTGGCGAGCAGTTTAGTACGGAGTGCTGCATTTGGCAATTGATTGAATTGCAGCCACAAGTAATACCGCTGCTGGAAAATAGTGGGGGCAAAAACATCCGGATGAGTAGCGGGAGTTTGATGGGGCTGAGTATTGATAATCACGCCGGTTGTGAGTTGTACCGGAACCTGGGCGAAAGCCTGGCTAAAAAGGAAGCATGCAGTAACACAGGCAAGCAATCGTTGAAGCATAATAAAAAATGCGTTTGTTGGGTGTTCTATGAGCGATGAAGATAAAAAGAAATGGCGAGGCAGAATCGATTGAAAGCGGTGCAAGGGGTTTTAAATTCTTGTCAAAACATAAATTGGGGGGTTAGTTGGCACAGATTTTCGTTTTGTATGGATAAGAACTTAATATGCCTCCTTAAAGGAGTGGATGATATTAATCTATGAAAAACAACCGGATATGCCCCCACACCAGGGGCATTTCTATTTTAAACCCTTTTAAACCAGTTAGGTACAGTAATTGTGTTATAACTTTTCTACAATTTCCACATGAAAAGTTTAACAAAGGGAGTAATTGCAGTCATAGATGATGAAGTAGATGTATGCAATTGCCTTTCAGGGATCTTTACCCATATGGGATACAAGGTTGTAACCGCCTCCACTTCAGAAGAAGTCGGAAACATCAGTAAACATAGGGCCGATATTACATTTATGGATGTAAGGCTTGGCCGCAAAAGCGGTACAGACCTATGTACTGAATTGAAGCAGGAGACACCGGGTGCCAAGGTGATCCTAATGTCCGGTTATGAAGACCTGGAAGAAAAAGCGCAGCAATGCAAGGCAGACAGTTGGCTGCAGAAGCCTTTCGACATCAATAAGCTGCTTAGCGCCATGAAAAAGATATTATAGGCACCACCTAATATTTGAAATTGGATCCCCCTATAAAAAGGTCGCGTAGTTATGCGGCCTTTTGTTATTCCGGAATAAAAAGACGTCGCCTGGAACCGAAGATTAGGTAAAAGAATACATACTATTGAAAGGGTTATAGCGCAAACTCGCTGTCGACTTAGAAACTTTCCGCTGGCGGCAGCTTATCGGCTAGGGCCCGGGCGAGTTTATAAAAAGAGTCGTGGCTATAGCCGGCAATATGAGGGGTTATAATCACGTTGTCGAAAGATGCTAACAGGTTTAGTTGTTCGGTTTCCGGCCAGGTATAAGAGGAAAGTTCCTCGTTTTCCAGCACATCCAAACCGGCAGCTGCAATGCTTCCGGCCTGTAATGCCTCAATTAGGGCAGTGGTATCCGTAACTTTACCACGACTGGTGTTGATAAAAACAGGCTTTCGCTGAAACTGCTGAAAAAAAGAACGGTTGGCATAGTATGCGGTTTCATCATTCAGCGGAAGGTGCAGGCTCACCACATCCGCATAGCGGAAGATTTGGTCCGGTTCTGCTTCGCGAATATGATTGTAGGCAAAGCCTTCTTTGTATTTATCGTGGGCAAGCACTGTAACTTCAAAATGCTCCAACAGCCGGGCAAATGCCATCCCGGTGTTACCATACCCTATGATACCCACCGTTTTACCACTAAGCTCGAAGCCGCGGTTCCCCTCCCTGATCCATTCCCCTTTCTTAACCTCCCAAAAGCTTTTCGTAATATGGTTGGCAAGGTTCAGGAGCAAAGCAAGTGCATGCTCGGCCACGGCATTGCTATTACCCTCCGGGCTGCTATAACATTGAATGCCCCGCGTAGCAGCATAAGCACAATCAATCATTTCCATCCCGCTTCCTAATCTGCCCACCCATTTTAAGCCGGGGGCTGCATCTATTAATTGCCGATCCACCTGAGGCTTTGTGGCCACCACTAGCCCCGCCACATTTGGCAGCATCTCCCGCAGCTCGTTGTACGTAAGGGTGGGCGCATACAGCACGTCGTAACCTTTTTGCTGAAGATTTTTTACCAGGTATTCATGCGTTTTAGCAGCAACAATTACTTTCTTCATTTCATTCTAAAGGTTAATTGAGCAAAATCGTTTACTGACAACTGCTCAGCCCGTTTTGAAAAGATCTCATCCTTCAGCTCGTCTTCCGGGAACACAGAGCGCAGCCCATTACGAAGCATCTTCCTACGCTGGTTGAATGCAAGCTTTACCAACTGGAAGAACTTTGCATCCGATGCAGCGGTCACCGGATCAACCAGCCTTTGCAACCTGATGACCCCGCTCTTTACTTTAGGTGGTGGGATAAAACAGTTTTCGCTTACGTCGAATAGGTATTCCACTTCGTAATAAGCCTGCACCAACACGCTCAGTATACCGTAGGCCTTACTTCCGGGTTTAGATGCAATTCGCTGTGCCACCTCTTTCTGAAACATTCCGATTACCTCTGGCACCTGTTGCTTCCACTCCAGTATTTTAAACAAGATTTGTGAAGAGATGTTATAAGGAAAATTACCAATCACGGTAAACTCTTCGCCAAAAGGGGCTTCTATTTCGAGAAAACTTTTGTGGATGATCTTATCGTTTAATTGCGGGTAGGAATGTAAAAGGTATTCAACCTTTTCTGCATCCAGCTCTACCGCTTTGAAGTTGACACCCGGTAGCTGCACAAGGTATTTTGTAATAGCGCCTGCGCCCGGGCCTACCTCCAAAAGGTTTTTAAAGGTGCCCGGCTTTAACTGTTCAACAATCTTACGGCAGATATTTTCATCTTTCAAAAAATGCTGGCCAAGGTGCTTTTTATGCGTGTACTGCATGCGGTGGCAAATCTACACAGAAGCATTCACCCGGCCTTTGGGGTAGTATTTGTATTTTTACCGACTTAAACCACATTATAAATGACTAACGAAGCACAGAAGCCTGTAATAGGCTTCAGTTGTGGTGATTTGAACGGTATTGGATTGGAAGTAATTATCAAAGCACTGGACGACACCCGCATTCTTGACCTGTTTACTCCTGTGATATTTGCCAGTAACAAATCGGTGAACTTTTACAGGAAATCGGTAACAGAAGCAAGCTTTTCCTATAATGCTACCAAAGATATCAGCAGGCTAAACCCCAAACAGGTAAACGTATACAACTGCTGGGAAGAAGAAGTTGCCATCAACCCGGGCCTGGTAAACGAAACCGGGGGCCGGTATGCACTCATTTCGCTAAAAGAAAGTATGAGGGCCCTGAAAGAAGGAAGAATCAACGCTCTCGTTACAGCGCCTATTAATAAAAAGAACATCCAATCGCCTGAATTTAACTTCAGCGGCCACACACCTTATTTGCAGGCAGAATTTGGTGCATCGGATGTGGTGATGATCCTCTACTCCGACAGGCTAAGGGTAGCGCTCGCCACTGAACATGTGCCGGTGAAGGACATATCCTTACACCTGACCAAAGAAAAGATCTTCAGCAAACTGAACATCCTAAATAGAAGCCTCATAAAAGACTTTGGTATAGACAAGCCCAGGATAGCCGTGCTGGGTCTTAATCCCCATGCAGGCGATGATGGGTTGATAGGAAACGAAGAAGAGCAGGTAATAAAACCTGCCATCAAGCAGGCAAAGCAGCAAAACATGCTGGTAGTGGGTCCTTTTAGTGCTGATGGTTTTTTTGCGAAAGGACAGTATGCACAGTTTGACGCTGTTCTAGCTATGTACCACGACCAGGGGCTGGTAGCCTTCAAAACACTGGCAGCCGGCGAGGGCATTAATTATACAGCCGGGTTGCCTGTAGTGAGAACAAGCCCCGACCATGGCACCGCTTATGACATTGCCGGCAAAGGCAAGGCAAACGAAGCCTCTTTGCTCCAGGCGGCTTTTGCGGCAGTAGACCTGGTAAAGAACCGTGCGCGGTACGAGGATAACAATAAGAACCCCTTACGCAAAATGAGTGCTGTTGTGGTAGCAAATGCAGAAGATGAAAGGATAGAGGACAATGAGAATCCCTAAGCTATTTTGATAACCCCTAAATGATAGTGATGAAAAGAATTGTACTTATGGCTGTTTGCTACCTTGCCCTCGCGGGAACGGCTTCAGCAAACTTTGTAACGCCGGGAACCGGTGTTAAATGGACACTTGACAGCCTTGTTGTTTACAGCGGCGGCGAAGTATCCTTTTCCGGTGGTGAGTATGTAATAAGTGACACCATCAAGCTGAGCAAAGCAGACACATTATTAATTGACCATGATGCCATCGTTAAGTTTGTAGCAGGAACCTTCCTGGATGCGAGAGGTGTGATGATTGTGAACCCGCCTACTGAGGTTCTCTTTACTGCGTTTGAAGCAAGCACAGGGTTCCTTGGAATGCGCCTTGACTCAAGTGAGGGATCCTCTTTCAAAAAGTTCACCTTCGAATATGCTGTTTCACTGAGGGTAAGCGATTGCAGCCCCGTCTTTGATAGCTGCATCATCCGTTACAATAACGTAGGCACTTCCACCAGTTTTGGCAACGGTGCAATGGCTTTGTTTAGGGCACACCCGGTAATTACTAACACCAGCTTTATCAGCAACAGGAGGGCAGCGATAACCGGCGGAGCAAATATCTCAAACGCGCCGAAGATTATTAACTGCTACTTATTTGGAAACAATGTATTAAATCAGAATGTACCACAAATCAACCTTGGCCCTTCTGGCTCAGATACTACCAAAATACTGAACTCGCAAATCCTGAATGCTGCGGGCATACAGGGAGGTGGCATAGGCTTTCTGCCTCTAGGCAATTTGAATGCGGTGATAAGTGGTAACCTTATCAAGAATAACCGGTATGGGATTACTTTCCAGGGTGGATCGGCAATTAATTCATTAACCAGCTATAATGTTATTGACAGCAATAATACACAGGGAAACCCGCTTGCAGGGGGTAGTGGTATTGCGTTTGTGGGCGGAACTGCTACCAGCCATCAAAACAGTATCGTTACCGGCAACATCATAAGGGGAAACCTTTGGGGTGTTACTGTCCAGAACTTTGCAAAGCCTAACCTTGGCGACCTTAGTAACGCTGATACTACCGATGACGGTAAGAACCAGATTTATGGCAACGTGAATACATCTACAACCCCATTGATCCAGTTGTTCAATAACTCACCGGACACTATCTACGCCCAAAACAACTATTGGGGAACCGACATAGCTTCTGAAGTGGAAGATGCCATCTATCACATTGTAGACGATCCTGCCAAAGGACTTGTTATCTACGCACCGTACATGATCTCTAGCGTATTACCTGTTAAGCTTAGCCGTTTTGATGTGAGCAACTCAGGGGGCAAAGTGAACCTCCAATGGCAATCAACTAGCGAAGTAAATGCGAGCCATTTTGATATACAGAGAAGCTTCACCGGTGGCGACTTTGAAACCATCGGAAAACTAATGGCAACAGGAACAAACAGCGAAGGCGCCAGCTATACATTCAACGACGAGCCTGGTGTTGACGGCAAGGTTTATTACAGGCTGGCAATGGTGGATAAAGATGGTAAGACAGGATATTCTGAAGTAAAGGTTGTGGATCTCTTCAAAGCAACCACCCTCCGCCTCTGGCCTAACCCGGTAAAAGAGGTATTGGAAATAAGCGCACATGGTGTAAGAGAGGTGAAAGTTATAGGCATGGATGGTAAGCTGCATATATATCGCCGTTTTGATGCGGCTTCAAATCAGCAAACCCTTAACGTAGCCAGCCTGCCTGCAGGTATGTATATGTTAGTAGTATCAGGCAACAAGGGCATCCTTAGCTCCACGCAATTTTTGAAGCCTTAGCAATTTCTTAGGTTAAAGCAAACAACAATATATTTCATTGAAACGCAGCCCGCAATCGCGGGCTGTTTTTGTTGTTTTAACAGTTGCAAACGTTGCGGGGAAAATGCCTTTAAACTCCTGTTTTTTGCACGGGTCATAGATGCATAAAAAACGAATATTCTATGAAAATTATTTACACATTTCTCGCAGGTTCTATCTTATTAGCAGCTTGTAACACAAATCCTAAAGAAAATTTAGGTGCAGAAACAGCAGCGGCTCCGGGCGTAACTGTACTGGCTGATACCAATGGCTTGGCGCAGTTCCAGGCATGGAAAACAGCCCAGCTTGTAAAAGCTAACGAAGCCGAAAAAGAAACAGTAGTAAAGAAAGCGGCGGCGAAAAAGCCAGTAAGAAGGGCGTCATATACTTCTCATCAGTCAACAGCTCCCCGTACGGTAACCTACCAGAGTGGTTCAGAAACCGTAACACCTGATGCTCCGGTAACTGTTCCGCAGGAACAGAAAAAAGGATGGAGTAAGGCCGCAAAAGGTGCAGCGATTGGTGCAGGTGCCGGTGCGATTGTAGGTGCGATAGCCGTTAAAAAGAACAGGGCTTTAGGTGGTGTGATTGGTGGTGTTGTTGGTGGTGCTGTAGGTTACGGTATCGGCCGCTCGCAAGACAAGAAAGACGGTAGGTATTAATTTTAATATTGGTTTGGTTTGAAGTGGTTGGGCGGTGTTTTCACCGCCCATTTTTTTATGCGTCATTGCCAGGAGGCCGACCTAAGAAGGCCGACGAAGCAATCTCTGCCTCTTCAAAGCGTCCGTCCTTGCGAGGAAGAAGGCACGACTAACGAAGCAATCTCTACCTCTTCGAAGCCCACGTGTTTGCGAAGAAGGAAGCACTACTAATGTAGCAGTCCTGCTTCACCGATGCATGTTTAAACCCTGCTATGTCCGCTCCAAGGTGATCTACTGCTTTCGGTCCTTCGTAGTTCCTCTACTGTCATCGCAATCACGCGGTCTTAATCCTTCATCATCACTACTACCTCCAGCTTTAGCCAATTGCCTTCCATCTCTTTGGCTTCTATGGTGGCATAAAATTGTTTGCCTGCATCCATTAGCCGGGCAATTACCTCGTTGCGGTCACGGGGAATGTATCCCACCTTGGTGTTCTCGTACCAAAGAGCTATAGCATACTTGTCAAACTCATTGTTTGCTTCACGTTTCATTTCCAGCCTCACCTTTTGCAAAAGCTGTTCTTTTACCTCGTCAAGCTTTCTAAACGAGGTTCCGGCTACAATGCAATCAAGCACCTTAATCTCCTGCGCAAACACATTTATGTTTAGCCCACCCGCGTGCAGCGCGCTTAGCAAGCCACTGCTTACTTTAATAAGGCTCATTTCTTCCGTCATATCAATGCTGTTAGCCTGCGGTATTCGGTAAGCAGTTCTTCTTCATATTCCTTAAGCTGCGCTATTTCTATAAATATCAGCTTAACCTGCTCATCCACCCAGGCCTCGTCTTTAATTTGATGCTCAATGGTAAAGGGAAAGTTGTTCTTCATCTCCAGCAGTTCTTCCTGCAACAGCCTTGCTCCCTCTTTTAGCACTTCGCATTTTGTTTGTAATTCTTCCTTGCTAAGTCCATCCACCTGCTCTTTAGCCTGTTTTAGTTCAGATTCATACACAAGTTGAAAGGCTTTCAGCGTATCCACATCTCCGCTGCGGTAAGCTTCAGTAACAAGAAGCCAAAGCTGTCTTTGTTTATCGGTAAGCTCAGCATTTACATCAGGATGCAGCACTTTGGCAAATTGCCTGTACAACTTTCTAAGCTCGGCGCTACGCGTAGGGCTTTCAAGGTTACTGAGCATTTGTTTTGATTGCTCAATCATAGCCACCTCTTCCATAATGCGCCGTTCGGCAGAGGCAAGTTCAGTTGCCACTTCAAGTTCTATCACGTCCACATCAGGTTTCTGGTTCCTGTTCATAGCGCCCAGCACAAGTTCTGTTTTACGCCTGATGGCTTTTATGCGAAGCTGCATCTGCAACCGCTCTACCTGGAACCTGCCAATGCGCGTGGCGTAAAGCGCTTCCAGTTGAGGCTTTGCCCAATTGATTAAAACATCTTTATCGTTCAGCAGTTTGATGTATGCCTCCTTTAGTATTTCAAGTTGGCTTTTTAACTCAGCAGTCTCGTCGGCCATAACGGATAGTTTGCAATGAAGGTACGAAAAGTGAGTGGGGTTAGGAGATTTAGTAGGCAGGTATTGGGACATAGATGATAGTACAAAGACGATAGTACATAGATATTAGTATATAGACAGGAAGTGGAGTGAATAATTACCCGTCATCCTAAGCGAAGCCTCGACGCAGGAGAGGCGAAGCCGAAGGATCTTATCTAAGTACATAGATATTAGTTCATAGACAGGAAGGGAGAAGCATTGACTATTCACCATTCACCACGTAGGAGATGCGAAGTCGAAGGATATTTCTCTTAGTACATAGACAGGAAGGAAGAGAGCGCCAGGGTGGAGCGAAAAGAAAACCATAATAGTAGTAATTACAAAGGCAACTTTCATTGGCAAGTACAACTATTGACTACTGCCTATTCACCATTCACTATTCACTAGAGCACACCTTCTCCATCACCCCCAAAAACATCACGTTTTTGGGGGGCAAGTCCGAGGCAAGTCCGAAGCAAGAGTGTGGCAAGAGCGTTAAAAGCCCTTCAATCAGCTAATCCTTGCGGCAATCTCTGCCCTCCGAAGCCCTAGTCCTACCGGTGCATGTCCCGATGCCTTAGCCATGAAAGCAATCTCTGCTCCAAAGCCCAAGTCCCCGCGCCGTCATTGCGATGAGCCTGCGGAAGAATGAAGCAGGCGAAAGCTTGTCCGACCGCCGGCGGAAAGCAATCTCTGCTTCCGGAGCCCAAGTTGTCTTGTCTATAACCTATGTACTAAGTACTAGTTCTCATCTGCCCTCCTTTTCCCTCAAACATACACCCACCCCAAAAGCCACTTTCCCGTTTGTTCCTGTTTGTTCCCGATTATTCCGTTTTATTCCGAATTGTTCCCGTTTATTCCGTTTTGTTCCCGTTTGTTCCCGTTTTTTCCGATTTCTGCACACATCTCACTGATTTACAGCAGTAGCCTAATTTCTGAAAAGACATGGCAGGTTGCATGCTTAGTACATAGACAGAAATAACTGAATACAATCAGGTACATTGAGTACAAACGGGTATTTATGAGTCGGCGCTTGAGCGCTGTTGTAGTAATGTCTCTTTCTTAACTAAAGCAAGTTCACCTTACTTCTGTCGTACTCCTGCCTTGGGCTCACAACTAGAACATAAATTTCAGTATTGTAAAATCTTCTTCATTGAACGCCAAAGCGCCTTGCTTCAGCTTCCTCGCAGTGGCAATAAACTCGCCCTCTTTTACCTTAGCCACCGACGACATATTTAAAGCAAACCCTACTTTGTCGACAGGCCAGGAAAGATAATTGCGCTTAACCAAACCCTTATCATCAAACTGCAAGGCAAAGAAGCCCGCAAGGTCCTTATTGCCGAACTTCACGACGGAAAATTTGTTTACATCACGGTTTTTAATATCCAGCTTTGCATTGGCAGGATCATCCGGGTAGAAAACGTACAGCTTATCATCGAAAAAGAAAACACCCGTGCCACCATAAGACGAAGGGCTCACGTTTTTAGTAACCTGCTTTTTGAAAATCGGTTGCTGCCACATCATCTTGCCACCGGGTTGATAATACTGCACCAACATATTTGCAGCGGTATAGAATCTTTTCGAAGTGGCGTCAGGCCGGTCTATGGTCTCGAGCGCAACCTGCTCCCAAACAAGGTACATGCTACCGTCGGAGTTCTTCTTAAAGCTATGCAGGTCTAGTTCGCTTATATAACCCTTCTTCTCCTGCCTGCCATCGCGCACGTAATCAAACACATTCAGCAAGTCCATGCTCAACCTCTTGCCAAGCAACTTCCTGTAGTTACCCTCACTGTTGAATTCGCCCACCGTGTAATCATTCACCTTGTACAGGTTACGATCAAGATCGTCGCCGCTATAACCCGTTGCCACCACCACTACCGAACCATCCTTTATTCTTTGCATGTTTACCTCTCTCGGAGCCATTGCTCCACAGAATTGTTTTTGGTAAATTTTAAAGTAGTTCTTATCGCTCTTCTTAAATTGATAGATGAAAAAGAGATTTTCGTTATCCTTATTATTTGGGTCAGCAGTTTGCACCAGGACATAGATATATCCCCACGCGTCTTCAAACACCTTTAGCAACTTCGATTCTACAGGATCGAAGCCGCTGGTTACCCCTATAGTTATCACCTTGCTTCTCTGAAATTTTGCCATAGGCACTTTATAAGTAGCAGAAAAAACAGGTTTCATATCAGCATCCCATTGCACTACTGTTAAGTTGCTATATTGCTTGTCTAGATTCTCACTCGGTGCTGCAGCTATGAGGCTCTTGCCATCAAAACCCTTTGTAACAACGAACCCCTGCTCACCTGCAAGAGCAGCATTATCTCTTTTATTGTTCCAAATTGTTAGCTTGGTATTATCTATTTGCAGCGTGGTTTTTTCCTCCTTCACCATCTTCCTGTTTTCATCCAGGTGTAGATAGTAAATAGGATATGTTTTCTTATCATCCTTGTTCAAAAAGAAGCTGTACAAATGGTTTTGCAATTGTATAGTTTCAATGTTGATATAGTCTTTCTCGCTAAAGCTGCTCGCTGTATTGTTCAGGTTTTTTTCGTCTATCTTTTGCAGTGTATTCACGTCAAACAGGCAAATCCTGGTCCTCACACCACCGTCGAACCAACTGCCGCCACCATTAGTTTCCTGCACTGCATAGGTGTTCCCCGCAATGCCCGGAAAGGTTAAGCCGGTAATAAGCTTTTTATCCATGGGAGGAATCGTAGCATCCGAAAAAACAACCTGTGCCTGTGCGCCAATCGAGAGACAGAAACATGCAAACAACAATAACTTTCTCATTAGTTAGGTTTAGTATGAATAATGCTGTAAATATCTTTTGGGGCTGCGGGAAAACACCTGATAACTGTCAACTTTTAAACGGCAAGATTTCCTTAGCTAACTAATTTCCTGGTTATGTTATGCGTAGCCAATTGTATTGTTATGCTGCACTAAGTAACTTTTGTTACAGACGGCCTGTATGTAATTCTCCATATTGCAGTCTATGAAAAGATTGTTGTCAGGTTGGCATGCGGTAAGAATAATCAGGTTATTTCTCGGCCTCGCAATCCTATGGCAAGGGGTTATATTAAAGGATATTATTGCCCTGGCGCTGGGATCCCTCTTTAGTGCGCTCGCAATTGCCGATGTTGGCTGTTGTGGCCCAAGAGGCTGCACCATACCAAAACAGCGAAAAAATTAATTCTTTCCTCTCTGTTTCAAGGTCTGCAATGAAAACATTCGGGGAGTGATTGTCAGTTTCGGACGGTTGCACATCAGCACTGCATCAGCACCAAATTAGCACCGCATTAGCACCGCATCAGCACTTTCAGCACCAGGCGACAGTTAATGACGCTCCGGGAAGCCGCCTGGTTTTCCCACCCTCTCCATGTTCCTATCATCCTTCAAACCCTAAAATCCTAATCTCTTTTTTTGTTGTCTGCTCAAAACTGCTAACTTTAGAATGCAAATCCTTAGACGAACAAATAATTAATTATGAGAGGCGTAAACAGAGTGACCCTAATTGGAAACCTTGGAAAGGACCCGGATATGCAGTACATAGACGGCAATATTGGCTTTGCAAAATTTCCGCTGGCTACTACCGAAACCTATAAAGACCGCTTCGGTAAGCTGGTATCTCAAACAGAATGGCATAGCGTAGTGCTGTGGCGCGGCCTTGCGGAACTAGCATCTAAATACCTGCATAAGGGAAGCCTTGTTTATGTAGAAGGGAGGCTGAGAACCCGCACCTGGGAAGACAAGGAAGGCGTGAAGAAATTCTTTACCGAAGTGGTTGGCGATAACCTTATTATGCTGGACAAACGCTCCGAAAGCAGCCAAAACTTCAGCGGGCAGGAGTTTGAAGGCTTTAATGAAGTGCCTCCTATTGCAGACTCTACCGAAAACAATGATTTTTGATCAGGGGTAGTTGTAAGCCTATTTTTAACGAAACCCATTTGTTTTGGATATACCTCCCGCTTCAACAGACGATTATTATTTAGCTTACATTCTTGCTGATATAAACATTCAAGGTACTACCGTATTGGTAATACTGCTCCTTTTGCTGTTGTTCGTTTCCTTTTGTATTTCAGGTGCCGAAGTGGCCTTCTTCTCCCTTACAAGGAAGGATATTAATAACCTTAAAACCAAGCAACAACAGAGCTATAAACGCATTGTTGACCTGCTGGACCAACCCAAAGTACTGCTGGCAAGCCTGCTGGTAGCCAATAACGTGGCCAACATAGGTAGCATTATTATTTTTAACCTGGTACTGGATAGCTTCATGAACTTTGAACAGTTCAACTACGAATGGATTGAGTTTGTAATAAAAGTGATAGCCGTTTCGTCCATTCTTGTGCTGTTTTGCGAGATTACGCCCAAGGTGATGGCCAACCACAATAACATCAGGTTTGCGAAGGATGTAGGCTGGCTGGTAGAAGCTGTGCGTTACCTCTTTAGCGGCATTAGCCGGTGGATGGTAAACAGCACTGACTTCATTGAAAAAAGGCTTGCAAAGAAAAACAACGGTTCCTACAGCCTCGATGAGCTTTACCACGCCATTGACATCACCAACAAGGAAGGGTCGAGCGAAGAGAAAAACATGCTGAAAGGTATTGCCAAGTTTGGCAATACCACGGTGAAGCAAATCATGCGTACCCGCCTTGATGTAAATGGTGTGGAACTCAACACTACCTTTCCCGACCTGATTAAACGGATAGAAGACCTGCATTACAGCCGGGTACCGGTGTATAAAAACAACCTGGACCATGTGGTAGGTATTCTCAATACCAAGGATGTTTTGCCCGTACTTGACGAAGACAACAGCTTTAACTGGCATACACTCATGCGGCCACCGTTGTTTGTGCACGAGCAGAAACTGATAGACGACCTATTGAAAGAGTTCCAGCAAAAACATGTGCACTTTGCAGTAGTGGTGGATGAGTTTGGCGGCACCAGCGGTATCGTTACATTGGAAGATATTATAGAAGAAATTACCGGTGAGATAAAGGATGAGTTTGATGAAGATGAATCGGATGTAAAGAAACTGGACGACTGGAACTATATATTTGAAGGCAAAACCATGGTGTATGATGTATGCCGCATCATGGGACTGGATGTGGCCACATTTGATGAGGTGAAGGAAGACGCGGATTCGCTTGCCGGCCTTGTGCTTGAAATAGCTGGTGAAATACCGGCAGTAAACCAGGTGGTGCGTGCCGGCGACTTTGAGTTTACAATCCTGGAAGTAGAAAAGTACCGCCTTAAAAAAATTAAGGTATCTGTAAGACCTTCGACGGAACAGCCCACTTAGCTTTGAACCTACCATGAAGTACCTGAGCCTGTTTGTCTTGATTGCCTTTGCTGCTGCCGCCTGCAACAGTCCTTTTACGCCAAAGCCTAAGGGGTTTTTTAAAATAGGCATGCCCGACAAGCAATACCAGGTGTTTAACGAGTCGGGTTATCCCTACACTTTCGAATACCCCACCTATGCCACCGTGGTAAAGGACTCTACTTTTTTTGGTGACACGCCCGAAAACCCCTGGTGGGTAAATGTTGACTTCCCCCAGTTTCACGGCAGGATCTACATCAGCTACAAAAAAGTAAAAAACTATAGCCTTGATAAACTGATTGGAGATGCCTTTAACATGACGAACAAACACGCCATGAAAGCTTACGCAATTGAAGACTCGCTGATGCAAACCCCTAATGGTGTGGGTGGTGTGTTCTTCAGAGTGCAGGGAGAAGTAGCCACTGCGCACCAGTTTTTCCTAACCGATTCTACCCGTCACTTCCTGAGGGGTGCATTGTACTTTGATGCCACGCCAAACCAGGACTCGCTTAAGCCCGTGAATGACTTCCTGGTGCAGGATATGAAGCACCTTGTTAATTCGTTTAAGTGGAAATAAGGTTGCGGTTAACGCTCCATAGCACGCATCCAGCGTTCAGGAATATCGTTAGTGGCTGCCACAAGGTAGTCTGACTGTGTACAGGCAATATACTTTCCATCTGGCAACTGCATCCACCACCTGCCGGTGCGTTTGCTTTGCAAAAAGGTAGCTTCCACTTCGGAGAACACCATCTTATACTGGTTGAAATTGTCCGTATCGGCGAAGGCTGCTTCTGTTTTTCCCTTGTGAATGCCATCCATCAGGTACCAAAGCATGTGGGATACCTGCTTTGCGGTGAGGCTATGAACATCTTGCTGAGGCAAGTAACCATAAATACCTATTGAGTTGGCTTTTGCACTCATACCGGCGTACTGCATGAGGCTGCAGGCTTCTTCGCCGTTAAAACCGTTGGGTGTTTCCCTGTTTGCCGGTGCATGGCTGCTCTGTATGGCCGAGATATCGAAACTGAAGAGCGATGCATTGCGCACAACCGGTTCCATTTCTTCTATCTTCTCTTTTACCTTACCTACCCTGTAACAATCAAATCGCAGTTTATCGATTGTTTCCAACATATTAGGGTGTACAAAATAGCTTTGAAAACCTATGTGGTTGTAATGCCTAATGAAGTTGGGTTCGGTAGTAAGCATCTTCATTAAAAAGTTGTGTGCTGGCACGGTGCTTTCCCAGTTAATGTCGATCCGGGCATCCACTATGGCTGCTTCCACCACTTTCTGTTGCTGTACGTACACATCATACTGCGCAAGCGTAAGATCGTGCGAGCCGCCGATTACTACTACTTTTTTACCCAGTTCCACCATATCGGCGATTACCGTTTTGAGGGCAACATAACTGTCCTGCAAGGTTGCGCCAATTTTCACGTTGCCAAGATCAGCAACATGAACGTTGGTATGCCACCGGTAGAGTGAATAAAACTCGCGGCGAACAAGGTCGGCTGCTGAGTTAGCATTCCTGTTGTCAATGCCTGCACCCCTTGTTTCGTCGCAGCCCACAATTACGATATCGGCTTGTTCAAGTTCCGGAAATGATTCTTCGTAAGCCTCGATATGGCTTCCAAGCTGGGTTTCAAGATATCCCTGATCGTCGGAGAGTTCATACTTGTTTACAGGTGTAAGAAAGTCCGTCAGGTTCAACGTATGCATCTACAGGGTTGTTTGGACAAACATAACTAAAACTGCATTAAATGGAGACGATTTAGAACAAGCTGAAGTAAGATTTTTAGGCAGCCTGCCGGGAAGCTGCACTTATCTTTGTCCTGTTGATGATTGCCAGTAAATTATACTTTACAATAGTTGCAGTAACGATGTTTTTTGCTGCAGCGGGGCAGGGCATGTTTAGCTTATCTGCGCCCCGCAAAGCCATAGCAGCTGATGAAGTTTTGCAGGTGAGTTATCATGTAGAGCGTGCAGAATCGGCTGATGACTTTAAGGAGCCCTCTTTTGAAGGATGGCAGGTGGTATCAGGCCCTTATTTTAATGAGCAAAAGGGCTACATCAACGGTGTATCCACCATAAAAAGCAGCTACACTTTTTTACTTGCGCCGAGGCGCACCGGCACTTTGCTCGTGCCTGCCACAAGCATCATGCTGGATGGCAGGCGCGTCCAAAGCAATTCGCTCTCCATCACGGTAGGCAGGAGCAGTGGTAAAACAGCCTCCACCGGTATGCTGGATGAGGACGCTGTACTGCAGCCCGGCGAGAACCCGGCGAAGGTGGTGAAAGAAAACGTGTTTATGAAGGTAGAGGTAAGTAAACCGCAGGTATTTGTAGGCGAACCGGTACTGGTATCGTATAAACTTTACGTGGCGCTGCGGGGACAATCGAAGGTGGTAAGGCAGCCTTCGTTTGCAGGCGCTTCTGTAATAGAGATGACAACGGATGAATTGCCGGAGTACGAGGTTTTTAACGGGCGCAGGTATAAAGCGTTCCTGATAAGAAAGGTGCAATTGTATCCCCTGGAAGAAGGCAGGCTATTGCTGGAGCCCGCGATCGTTGAGAATGAGTTCCAATATTATGTTACCAACGACATTTATCCCAAGACCTATAAGAGCGAATTGAAAAACGACACATCAAGCATCAGGGTATTACCCCTGCCGGCGATAGTTACCGGTACAAAAGCTGTCGGTGATTTTGATGTGAAGGTGAGCCTGAAGAAGACAAGTTTTGAAGTGAGGGAGAAAGGCATCTTTACCGTTGAGGTTTCCGGCCAGGGGAACTTTCAAAACATTCAACCTTCATATACAGCAATAAAGCATCCGTTTGAAGTATTTGACGAAGTAGAAAAGACCGAACTGGACCGGTTGAGCTTTCCCGTAACAGGTAAAAAGATTATAGAAGTTCCGTTTGTTGTACATGAAGTGGGCAGCTACAAACTACCTGCTGTTGAGATCAGGTATTTTAATCCTTACACATTAAAGTACATGGTGAAGACTACTAAAGAGTTGCCGGTTAACATAGTAGCTGCGAGCCCCGGCAAAAAACAGAAAGTTGAACACACCATCACAGCGAGCGACCAAACCAATTATAAATATTTCTGGCTGGTACCTGCGCTTGCCCTGGTGGCGGGATTTATCTGGGCAAAGAGCTTCAGGCAAAAGAAAAAGGTTGTAACGGTAGCTGCAGTTATGCCTGTTAGAGAGGAAAGGCAGCAGTACTATCCGAACGACGTAGACTTTGATGTAAAGCTACTCAACACATCGCTGCCTGCGAATGTATTTGTAAACAAAATAAAGACGGCTGTAGAGAGGGCCTTGCAAAACTGGCTGAGGAGTAAGCAGCATAGTTTTGAAAGCATGATGCAGTTATTGCGCGAGAATAACCCGTCGCTGCATGCGGAGGTAAGCAGCCTGATGCAGGAAGCGGACCACCTGCTCTATTCGGGCATTGCCAATGATGAGCATAAACAGCAACTCTTCACAAAGGCGGTTGCGGTAATAGATCAACTGAAAGTTCTTTACAAGACGGGTTAGGCAGTGAACTTGTAGCCCACGCCCCGTATAGAGTGAAAATGTTTAGGGTCTTTACTATCCTTTTCGAAATACTTCCTGAAGCTGAGAATGAAGTTGTCGATCGTCCTGGTAGTAGGATAAACATTGTAGCCCCAAACCATTTGCAGAATCTTTTCTCTTGCCACCACCTGGTTCTCGTTTTCAACGAGTAGCTTTAAGAGCATAGATTCCTTCTTACTCAGCTCAACATAACCACCGCTGAAAGTAACGGCTGTTTGTGCTTTGAAGTCTATTTTATTACCCCCGAATTCATAGTGGTCACCAACCGTTTCTTTATCCTGCAGCTTCTTGTTTTTGCTTACAAGCTTGTCTACACGCAATAAAAATTCTTCCAGGTTGAAAGGTTTGGTCATGTAGTCGTCTGCACCTTTTTTAAGCCCCAGCACCCTATCGCTGCCTGCACCTTTTGCACTTACGATGAGTATGGGTGTTTCGAGGTGCTTAAGCCTCACAGCCTCTACGATGCTGATGCCATCCATACCTGGCAGCATGAGGTCGAGCACTATCAGGTGGAAATACTCTTCGTTGATGCACTTCATGGCCTCGGTTCCGGTGTATGCCGAAGTCACCGAATAGCCTTCTATCTCTAGATTCATCTTAATGGTTTCATGAAGATGTTCTTCATCTTCCACCAACAGTATGTTCGCTCTGCTTTCCTTCATCGTTTTATTTAGCTTGCCAAAGTTACTATTGCTCGCGCATCTTCACCATCGTAAGGATTGTGCTGACTGCGACGGTTTCATTGGTTTCATCATAAACCTCTACATGCCATTTCACAATTCCTTTGGCAATGTCTGAAGGCTCTCTCCTGTCCTGTTTTATTTTTTCTTTTACCGTAAGGCGTACACCAATAGTTGCCCCTGCATAAACTGGCTTGGTAAACCTGAGTTCGTCAATACCGTAGTTGAGTAGAACAGGACCTTTCTTTCCATCAACAAAAAGACCGGCCGCTGCACTAAGAATGAAGTAGCCATGTGCTACAGGTTTTTCGAACAGGGTACCTTCCAGCGAAGTGTGGTCTACGTGGGCATAAAAATGGTCCCAGCTAAGGTTTGCGAAGTTTACAATATCGGCTTCAGTAACCGTACGTTTACCCGTAATGAGTGTATCACCCACATTTAGTTCTTCAAAATGCTTGCGGAAAGGATGCACTTCTGTTTCATTATGCTTCGCATTGGGCTGGTACACCTGCCCAATGGCTGTTATAACATCAGGAGAGCCCTGTATGGCAACGCGCTGCATGTAGTGCTTCACGCCGCGCACGCCGCCCATTTCCTCGCCATTACCGGCACGGCCGGGGCCGCCATGCACCAGCAAGGGCAGGGGTGAGCCATGGCCTGTACTTTCTTTGGCGCAGTCCCTGTCCAACACTAGGATTCTGCCATGATGCGTAGCAGCGCCTACAACAAAGTCGCGGGCAATGCGTTTGTCGTTCGTGACGATGCTGCATACGAGCGAGCCCTTACCCTTCTTAGCCAGCTTTTTAGCATCGTCCATTGAGCTATAAGGCATCAATGTGCTTACGGGACCGAAAGCTTCAACCTCATGTGGCTCGTTGTTTTGAAAAGGATTCTCATTCAACAGTAAAAGCGGGCTCATGAAGGCGCCTTTGTTTACGTCGGCGTCTATCACCTCAACGCTGTCAAGCGAGCCGTAAATAACTTGAGACGATGCAAGTAGCTTTTGCACTTGTTCCATCACCTCTTCTTTCTGGCCTTTACCAGCGAGTGCACCCATTCTTACTTTTTCGTTCAGGGGGCTTCCGATGGTGGTTTGAGCAAGCGCTTTACCTAATGCGATCTTTACATCTTCTATTTTATTCTCAGGAACAAAAATTCTGCGGATAGCCGTACACTTCTGCCCGGCCTTTACCGTCATTTCCTTTCTTACCTCTTTGATGAAGATGTCCCACTCCGGCATATCGGGCGTAACATCAGTGCCAAGGACTATGCAATTGAGGCTGTCTGCCTCCATATTGAAACTTACGTTTTCGCTAAGCACTTTAGGATGGCTCTTGAGCATGTGCCCTGTGTAGGCAGAGCCGGTGAAGGTGATGGTGTCCTCGCTGCGCACGTGGTCGAGCATATCGCCTGCAGAACCGCATACAAGTTGTAAAGCACCGTTGGGCAAGATGCCGGAATTATGAATTTCCCTAACGACAGCCTCTGTGAGGAAGCTGGTGATTGTAGCGGGCTTTACAATGGCCGGAACACCTGCCAGCAGGTTTACTGCTATTTTCTCCAGCATGCCCCACACGGGAAAGTTGAAAGCGTTAATATGAATGGCGATACCTTCCTTGGGTACTAATAAATGGTGGCCCATGAACGAGCCCCCTTTACTCAGTTGATGGGTTTCTCCGTCGAGGCAATAAGGTAAATCAGGAAACTTACGGCGGAGGGATGCGTAGGCAAAAAGGTTTCCTATGCCGCCTTCAATGTCTATCCAGCTATCGCCTTTTGTGGCGCCGGTCATATAGCTTACCTCGTAAAACTTATCGAGATGATTGCGCAGGTGTAACGCAAGTGCACGTAGCATAAGCCCACGTTCCTGGAAAGTCATTTTACTTAGCTTATCGCCCCCTACTGACCGTCCATATTGCAATATGTCGCCATAGTTCAGCCCTTTAGTGGAAGCGTAAGCAACAGTATCGCCATTCCAGGCATTAAGCAAGGGCTGACCTTCACCATCGCCTGTAATCCATTTACCCAGTATATAGTTCTCAAGTTTTTTCATGATGCAAGCGTGAAAATAGTTTTGAAGGGGGCAAGTTAATCTAAAACCGAAATTCTATGGAAATCAGGGAGGTAAAATCAAATGTTGTCTTTTTGGCGGGGTATTCACAAATGGAAGCACAAAGGGTTATGTGGCTGGCATGATTTTCTCGATTACCGGTACATCTACACAACTTTTATCATTATGAACAGAATTTATTTGGTATTTGCAGCAGCAACATTGTTTGCTTCGTGTAGCAATACCCAACGCGAAGAAAAGCTTAAGCTGGAAGCTAAACAAACCGTTATTGACTCAATTAACAGGGACGCAGAAATAAAAGCATTAGCTGCGGAAAAAGCCCGTGTTGATACGGTTTTCGTACCTGTTGTAGTTGAAAAGCAGGTAATTAAACCGCTTGTAAAACAAACATCCCCTAAAGTTGCAACTGAGCCTGCAGCACAGACTACAGAAAAAAAGAAGGGCTGGAGCAATACAGCTAAAGGCGCAGTAATAGGCGGCGTAGTAGGTGCCGGCACAGGCATCGCTGTCTCTAAAGACAAAGTGAAAGGTGGGGTTATAGGTGCAGCAGTAGGAGCAGGAGCGGGCGCAGGCATAGGCGCAATAATAGACGGCAAACAGAAGAAGCAACAACAATAATTAAGGCGAAAGCATTAAAACTTAAAAGGCCCTTAGAGGGCCTTTTTTTATTGGAAAGGTGAGTGAGCGGGTTTAAACTTTGCCTTTGTGCCTTGCATCGTAATCTATCATCCATTCGATGCCGAACCTATCCCTGAACATGCCGAAGTAAGACCCCCATGGGCTGTCACCTATGGGAAATTCGACAGAGCCACCGGCTGAGAGGCCTTCGAAAAGTTGGTCAGCTTCTTCTTTAGTTGCTGTGCCTATTGATATTTTTGAACGGTGTTCGTTTTCATTCACACGTCCCATGCTTTCTGGAACGTCGTTACCCATAAGCACATTAGGCCCGATAGGTAAGGCGATGTGCATGATTTTATTGGCTTCAGCTTCCGAAACAGGATTCTCCGGACAGGCGAAATCCTGGAAGCGGACGACGTTCGCAAACTCGCCACCAAAGACTGACTTGTAAAAATTGAAAGCTTCTTCTGCATTTCCATTGAAGTTGATGTAGGGATTGATAAGTGCCATATCTGTGTTCTTTAGGCCAAAAGTAAAGGGAAGACTGCGCGCAGGCCGGGTGCTTTGCGACAGAGATGAGGGTGTTTGCGTCACTGGTTTTAGCTTCCTGGTTTGTATAAACTCTTTTGAATTGCTGAGAATTACCTTGAGATTTGCAGTGATGATCAAACTGATACTTCTTGTTTGCCTGGGTGGTGCTGCCGGTTCATTGCTAAGGTTTGGCGCAAACGAGGTCCTTGCTAACACTATCCTTCAAACTACCCCGTTGCGACATTTGTAGTAAATATGGCTGGATGTTTCCTGATAGGGATATTTTATGCACTCTCAGAAAAGTATGGTTGGTTTGATGCGCAATGGAGGGTGCTACTGATAACAGGTTTTTGCGGAGGCCTGACAACCTTTTCTGCCTTTGCCTATGAAAACCTCAGATTGATACAGCAGGGAAACTATTTCCTTTTTGTTGCGTACAGCCTCGGAAGCATTGTACTATCGTTGCTGGCCTTAGTAGGTGCAATTTGCCTGGCGAAGGCCTTCCTGGGTTAGTATGTCATAGGTCCGGATGGTGTTAGCTTTGTAATCCGTATTTTGCGTGCCTCGATCTATGAAGAAAACACTTTACCTCACCTACCTATTGCCTGTATTAGCCTGGGTCTTTTACCTTCTTGTTCCGGTTGGAGATAACGTGTTATTGAACGGCGCAGCCATCCTGATCTTAATTGTGGGCGTTTTATCATCGGTACACCATGCGGAGATTGTTGCGCACAAAGTAGGCGAGCCTTACGGCACGATTGTGTTGGCTGTGGCTGTTACCTTGCTGGAAGCATCCATCATAGTGTCGCTGATGCTTGCGGGTGGAAAGGGAGCCGATACCTATGCCCGGGACACGTTGTTTGCAGCCGTAATGCTCATACTTAATGGCATATTGGGAGCAAGCATGTTAGTAGGTGCCATCAAGTACCGGGAACAGATCTTTCAAACAAAGAGCGTAACACTGGCTCTGGTAGCGCTGGTAGCTATCCTTGTGTTGACGCTTATTCTACCAAACTTTACCACAAGCCTTCCCGGCCCCTCGTACAGTACCCCGCAACTGGTGGCGGTAGGTGCTTGTTGCATCATCATCTATGTGGCGTTCATTTTTACCCAAACGATAAGGCACCGGCACTACTTCCTGGCAGAGACCGTTTCGGAGGTGAAAGCGATTAGCACACCGATGGCATGGATAAGTTCATTGTTGCTGCTGGTTTGGCTAGGCGTGGTAGTGATTCTTGCGAAAGACCTATCGGGTATTATTGAAAAAGGAGTGGCTGCGGCCGGGTTGCCGAGTGCATTGGTGGGAGTAGTCATTGCGGCAGTTATCTTACTACCTGAAGGCATTGCTGCCATTCGTGCAGCTAACCGCAACCAGTATCAAACGAGCATTAATCTGGCCCTGGGTTCGGCGCTGGCGAGTATCGGACTGAGCATTCCTACAGTGGCTGTAACCTGTACGCTCCTGGATTTACCGCTTGTATTAGGGTTGGATAAAAAATCGATCGTATTATTATTCCTCTCGGTTTTTACAGTGATGTTATCGCTTAACAAGGGAAGGACGAACGGCTTGTATGCGACAGTGCTACTCATAATTTTGCTGATGTACCTCTTTACGATTGTTTATGCATAAACACGCGGGTGGGTTAGATGCATCTATGTAAAAAATGAAACCGCCCGGAGAGCCGGGCGGTTGTGAAGCAAAAAAGAGAAAAACGATTTTATTGCCCTTTAGCGAAGAAACGGGTCCATCCTATCATCCAATTGGTAGAACCCATAGCTCCCCTGTAAGCTGTTTGCGTAAAAAAGGCAGGCAAACCTGTAAAGCTTGCACCTACAGCAGCCGGTGAGCTTCCCTGTAGCGTGAAATCGGGATTCGTAAGATTAAATGGGTTGACCAGCATTACTTCGTTTGCTGTTGTGTATTTAGTATTCCCGTTTGCCAGGTTCAAAGCAAATGTTTCCACGGCTGCATGGTCTGCAAACACAGATGCAGGTACATCTGATCCTTTTCTAAAAGCATCCATAATAGCATGAACCAGGTTGTTTTTAAACTCACTGCCACCGTTCTTGAAAGTATCAGCAGTTGCAGTGCTTTCTACCGAAAGACCCCCTTTTTGCCAACCCATCAGAATAGAGTTACGCAAAACAAATTGGGAAGCTCTTCTAAACCTGTTTCCATAGTTGTGGTTAGCCAGAACACCGGGGGCGCTATTGGGCCCCACAAATGTGAAATTTGAAATTACAGGCCTGGTGTATGGAGCGACTGCGTTGCCTGAACCATCGTTGTCGCATTCTATTCCATTGCCTGCGTCGCCGTTATCTACCCAAAGCGGATCTCTAAGCGCCACCCCAAATTGAAGATGCCCGCGATAGCCAAAATCAAAATCAAAATCGTCGTCAGCCGTTGCAAAGGCAACGAGGTTTTTACAATTGACCGTGCCCCCAAAGAACTCGAAAGCATCGTCGTTACCGTAGCTTACCTGGATGTTTTCGATGATGGTACCATTTCCCACACCAGCGAGTGTAAGGCCGTTGATTTCAGAACCGGGGAAAGCAGCTACGCCTGCATACTCAATTCTAACGAAGCGCATTACACCACTGTTATCATTGTCGTCTGTGCCCCCATAAGGCCTGTCCAGCCCACCTTCCAACACCGGTGTTGTTGTCCTGTTTGTCCTGGCTTTTCCGCAGATGACTATTCCACCCCAATCACCGGGAGTCCTGGCTCCTGCTGGCCTTCCGGAGGTAAATACAATAGGTTGTGAAGCTGTTCCGTTAGCCATAATTTTCCCACCACGCTCGATGCAGAGCGCTCCTTTTGTAGTAGTGTCGCCTTTTATTACAGTACCCGGCTCAATTGTAAGTGTTATTCCGTTAGGTACGTATACATAGCCCTTCAAAATCCATTGCTTATCGGCTGTAAGCGTCCTGCTTTGGTTAAGTGTCCCCGACAGTACATTAGAGTTTGGATCGGAAGGAATAATTACATCATCATCGTCCTTGTCTTTTTTACAACTGACGAATAGCGTTGTTAGCATCAGTGCGAGCA
>JAEZDR010000192.1 GCA_023433265.1 Bacteroidota bacterium
CCTTTGGCTAATCCAAGGAATGCGGCAGCAGGCTCTCTGCGAATTGTTGACCCCAGGGAGGTCTCCCGCCGGCGACTTGAAGCTTTTCTCTATCACATAAGCGATGTCTCTCCACTGCCCGGTAAGCAATTAACGCCATTACTCAATACGCATAGTGGAAGTTTACAGTTATTAAAAAACCTGGGGTTCCGTAGTCCTCAGCAGGAAAGTGTTGTTGTAAGGGGAATTGAAGGTGTAATAGACTACTGTAAGCTGTACGAGGAAAAACGGGACGAATTGCCTTACGAAATAGACGGAATGGTAATTAAAGTAAACCGGACGGACTTACAGGAAACGCTTGGCATGACAACCCATCATCCCCGTTGGGCAATTGCTTTCAAGTTTAAAGCCAGGCAAGCTACCAGCAAACTTAGAGCGGTCGAATACCAGGTGGGCAGGACCGGGAGTATTACACCGGTTGCTAAGATCGACCCTGTATATATAGGAGGGGTAACAGTAAGCTCGGTCTCATTGTTTAATGAAGATGTCATCCGGGAAAAGGACCTGATGATTGGCGACTCAGTATTGGTAGAACGTGCCGGCGATGTTATCCCGTACATTGTAAGGCCTCATGCCGAGCTCCGCAACGGAACCGAAGAACCAATTGTATTTCCTAAACAATGCCCTGTTTGCTCCGCTGCTTTACATAAACAAGAAGAAGAAAGCGCCTGGAGATGTATCAATCCTGGTTGCCGGGCCCAGGTAGTGGAAAAGCTTATCCATTTTGTTAGCAAGGATGCTATGGACATCAAAAGTTTAGGGGAGGCCAACGTAAGAAAATTTTATGACCTCGGCATATTGCAGGATATACCCGGCATTTATAACCTTGATTTCACAGCAATTGGACAGCTCGAAGGCTTTGGCTTAAAATCAATCGAAAAACTTAAACAAGCCATTGAAGAAAGCAAAAAGCAAAACCTCAACCGGCTGATCTTTGCCTTAGGTATCAGGTATGTTGGCGAAACCACTGCCAAAACCCTGGCCAATGCCATTGATGATATCATGGATCTTAAATCCTGGACAACGGACGACTTGTTGCGGTTGGAAGACATCGGTCCTAAGGTGGCAGCCAGTGTTCACGATTTTTTCCAAAGCGAGGAAACCATCAACATGCTCCTCAAACTCAGGGAAGTGGGTGTAGAAACACGAAGTCAAAAGAATAAAACCGGTAGCCGCGAATTAAACGGACAGACTTTCCTGTTCACCGGCACCATGCCTACCCTTAAAAGAAGCGATGCTGAAGCAATGGTTGAACAACACGGTGGCAAACTGTTAAGCGGGGTGAGCAGCAAGCTAAACTACCTTGTAGTAGGTGACGATGCCGGAAGTAAACTTGAAAAAGCAAAGAAAATTAACTCAGTAACAATACTTAGTGAAGCCGAGTTTTTAAAATTGCTGGAGAAAAAATCTGAAGTATAGAAATTCTTATTCTTGATGCTCCATTTGATATACCGTTAACCCGGTAAATGATTTGATGAACGCTTCAATGGCTGCATGGTCAATTGCGGATACTTCTTTGCTGGTTCGTGAAACTAATTTTGTAATAATCTTTTCCTTCAAACTGAGGCGGGAATAAATAAGTTCGCCACCCATAAACCCTTTGGCCTTCGCATGATTTCTCAACATCTCCGTAAAAGCATTCTCAAATTCCTCATGCTCTTTCTCTTTAAGAAGGCAACAAATAAAAAGACCTAATTGTTTTCCAAGAAGAAGTTTGAGGTTTCTTTCGCAAAAATCAACCACAACCTGCTGAATCTGTCCAAAGTGAATAGAACCACCGATTATCACATTCTCGTATGGCCTTATATCTGGATTTACTGTTTTATTTAAATCAATAACGGCCACATCATCACCCAACTTCGCAGCTATCTCCCTGGCCACAGCTTCCGTGGTCCCATGCTTTGAAGCAAAATAAATAGCTGTTGACATTGTACCCTTTTTAACCCCAAATTTCAATATTTGTCTTTGCTGTCTTTATGACTTTCATCACACTTTCGGGTTATAACATTTCAGTTTTATATCCGTTTAGCAAGTCAACGATTATATTGCAGCCCGGAATGATAGTTACAGAAGAAGGAAATATAAAGCAAACCCCCTCTAAAAAGGATCAACCACCAGCCTTGAGAATCTTCATGCAGGGGATATCATATTTATTTCATCCCTTATTTATTCCAACTTACATTTTTATCTGGTTGGCGCAGCGGTTTCCCTTCGAATTCAGTGGTATTACCCCGGACACGATGATGTACCGTTACATCAGCATTTTCTGGATGACTGCTTTTTTCCCTGCTTTCGCTGTTTTTCTACTCTATAAACTCAAATTCGTCGATAGCATCTTCCTCAACAGTAAAAAAGAACGCATCATCCCTTACATCATCACTATGTTCTTTTATTGGTGGATGTACTACCTCAGCCGCAACTTTATTGATCAGCCGCTTGTTCTGAAAATGTTTTACCTGGGCATTTTTATCGCTT
Source organism: Bacteroidota bacterium (assembly GCA_023433265.1). Classification (GTDB taxonomy): domain Bacteria; phylum Bacteroidota; class Bacteroidia; order Chitinophagales; family Chitinophagaceae; genus JAEZDR01. The sequence continues at coordinate 2,515 of JAEZDR010000192.1, forward strand.
CTGCTGCCGGACTTATTTTTAATAACTTCTTAAAAATCAGCATGCACGCCATAGCAGTTTCGTCGGCTTTCACGCTGCTCATCACCGCTTTGTTCTATTACAATGCTAATCTTGGAATCGATCTTAGCATCTGCACGCTCATAACAGGATTGGTAATTACTGCAAGAAGTATTGTATCTGATCATACCTCGCGCGAACTCTCTATGGGTCTTGCCACAGGAATTATCTGCCAGCTAATTGCAGCTGTTGCAGTGTTGTAGTGCCATCACTTACATAAAATTGCCTCACTTAAGCACTGAAGTTCCGGCAAACGCAACTTGAAATATTACAACTAACCATTCACACAATTGCTGTAAACAGCGTTCCTTTTGTTGCTACATTTATGGCTGAAAACTATTCACTAATAGTATTTGCATCATTCAAAAACAATTCACGAGATGAGAAAGCTGCTACTGGTATCACTACTGGTACTTAATGCTGCATTGGCCTTTGCCCAAAAACATCAATGGAAACAAGCCACAGCAGGAGGTTACACGTACAAGTACGTAACTAACGACCCGATGAACACTCGCTTCTATCAATTAAAGAACGGGTTAACTGTTATTCTCTCGCCTAACGCAAAGGAACCGCGCATCAGTGTTCGTATTCCTGTCCGCACAGGTTCTAACAACGATCCTAAAGATCATACAGGCCTGGCGCACTACCTGGAACACATGTTATTCAAAGGAACTGACAAGTTCGGTTCGCTCGATTGGGCTAAAGAAAAACCACTGCTCGACAAGATCGACGCTCTTTACGAACAGTATAACTCCACTTCAGACGAAGCCAGGCGGAAAGAAATCTACAAGGAGATCGACAAAGTGAGCGGCGAGGCTGCCAAATTTGCTATTGCCAACGAATACGACAAACTGATGTCCGCCATTGGTTCGCAGGGAACCAATGCCCACACCTGGGTAGAAGAAACCGTGTACAAAGAGGATATACCTTCAAATGCAATTGATAAGTTCCTGGTAATCCAGGCCGAGCGATTCAGGAACCCTATCCTTCGCATCTTCCATACTGAATTGGAAGCTGTTTACGAGGAAAAAAACCGCTCACTGGATAACGACGGAAGTAAGGTAAATGAAGCAATGAATACCTTACTGTTCCCAACGCACAATTATGGCCAGCAAACAACAATTGGCACCATTGAACATCTCAAGAACCCTTCTCTAAAAGCTATCAGGGAGTATTATTACAAATATTATGTTCCTAACAATATGGCAATCATTATGTCAGGCGACTTTAAGCCTGATGAAATAGTGAAGAAAATAGATGCTGCTTTTGCCTATATGAAGCCTAAACCTGTACAGGAGTACAAAGGTCCCGCCCAGCCTCCTATTACTTCCCCTATTGTGAAAGACATCTATGGTCCTAACGCTGAAAGCATGCGCCTCACGTTTAGGTCCGCTGCCTACAATACCCGCGAAGCATTAATGGTACAACTGGTGTCATCCATTCTTTCAAACGGAAAAGCAGGTTTGCTCGATTTGAATTTGAACAAAGCACAGAAAGTCCTTGGTGCTGGTTCGGGAGTGCTTCAATACAAGGATTATGGTGTGTTTATCGTGACAGCTTCGCCTAAGCAAGGCCAAACGCTGGAAGAAGTAAAAGACTTAATCCTAAGCCAGTTGGATATTCTAAAGAAAGGCGAATTTGAAGAATCACTCATCAAAGCTATCGTCGCCAACTATAAATTAAGCGAGTTACAACAGCTTGAAAACAGCACAGCAAGAGCTGATAACCTTACAGAAGCTTTCATAAAAAGCCGCGGAAACGATTGGCATAAAGATGTAGCTGTTTTGGATGACCTCGGAAAAATTACAAAACAGGAAGTTGTGGATTTTGCGAAAAAGTTCTTCAATGACAATTACGTCGTTATCTACAAGCGCAAGGGTGAAGATAAAAACATTGTAAAAGTAGAAAAACCACCAATTACCCCTGTTGAAACAAATGCTGGCAAACAATCTCCTTTTGTAAAGAATATTACCGAAAGTCCATTGCCGTCACTCAAACCAGTTTGGTTAGACTATTCTAAGGATATCCAGCGCGGAAAAGCTGGTAATGCAGAGGTACTGTATGTTCAAAACAAAGAAAATGGTTTATTTAGAATGTACCAACGCTTCGACATCGGAGGCTGGAACAACAAGGTACTTCCTTTTGCTTTACAATACCTTCAGTTTATCGGCACGGATAAATACTCCGCAGAACAGGTAAGTAAAGAGTTCTACAACCTTGCATGTAACTTTAATGTAAGCGCAGGAAATGAAGAAACCAATATAGTACTCAGTGGCCTCCAGGAAAATTTTGATAAAGCGCTTACCCTTCTTGAACACCTTGTAGCCAATTGCCAGCCGGATGAAAAAGCCTTAGAAGGCTTCAAGGCCAGGATACTTAAGAGCCGGGCTAACAGTAAACTCAATAAGCAAGCAATTGCTACGGCACTTAGGAACTATGCTATCTATGGAGCAAACAATCCATACAACTTTGTTCTAACTGATGATGAAATCAAAGCTTTGAAAGCAGAAGACCTTGTTTCAATCATCAAAGGGCTAAGAAATTACGAACATAAGGTTCTGTATTACGGACCAATGGGCTTGCAAGACTTTACTGCTTCAGTAAAAAACTTGCATTCAATGCCTGCTGAATGGGCGAAAGCACCGGCTGCTGTTAAGTTTACGCGGCTTACACAGGATAAAAACCAGGTTCTCTTCGCCGATTATGATGCCGTTCAGGCAGACATTTATTGGGTAAAAAACCTCGATAGCTACAAACCCGAAGAAGAAGCAATGGTAAACATGTTTAACGGCTACTTCGGTGGTGGCATGGGTTCAATTGTGTTCCAAACGATAAGGGAAAGTAAAGCGCTTGCTTACTCTACCTGGGCTTTGGTACAAACGCCTAACAAGAAAGATGATGCTTTTGCTTTCACAGGCTATGTAGGTAGCCAGGCCGATAAGTTCAACGAAGCGGTAGCAGGCATGAACGAACTATTAACCGATCTTCCAAAGGCAGAGCAAAACTTCATCAATGCTCAGAAAAGCCTGATAAAGGATATCGAAACCGAAAGGATCACTAAAGATGGTATCCTGCTTAGTTACCTTGCTGCACAAAGAAAAGGTCTCAACGAAGATGTACGCAGAAGTCAGTATACAGCCTATGCCAACCTGAAGTTGGATGATGTATATGCCTATCACCAAAAAGCCTTTTCTAACAAGCCTTACACTTATTGTGTGGTAGCTTCCGAAAAGCGCTTAAGCTCCGATCAGCTTAGCAAATGCGGAGAGGTGAAAAAACTATCACTTACCGAGCTCTTTGGTTATTAACCCTTATTGATCTCTTTAAGTCCCGCAATTGATTTTGCGGGACTTTTTTTATACGATTAACTAGCTTAGCTGCAAACATTCTCCCCATGCATCAGGAAATTACAAACTTCATTAACGCGGCACCTGCCGATCAAAAATTGATAATGGAGAAACTTAGGCAGCTAGTACATGATGCGGTTCCCGACGTAGAAGAACAGTTCAAATGGAGCAGGCCAATTTTTAGAAAAAAAAAGGACTTTGCCTATCTCAAAACAGCTAAAAGCTATGTTACGCTGGGTTTCTTCAATACCGATAAGCTGAAGGACCCGAATGGATTGCTGGAAGGTACCGGCAAGAATATGAGGCACATTAAAATTAAAAAAGTTGCCGACCTCGATTCTGTAACACTGAGGAACTGGTTTATAGCAGCTGCAGAATAAAACCTTTGCAAAAAGCGATTCGTACGGACTCTACCTGCCGTACGCTCCACTTCAATTTCTTCTTACGATCAGTAAGGGAACAGTTGCTACTTTATCGATCCTGCCTTCCACCATCAAATAATATAAACCGTTATTGAGGCCGCCAACATCAACCGATGCCTGTTGACCAGCCACTATGTCAATCTTCTGTTCGCCAACTAGCTTTCCGCTTACATCGGTAATTTTTAGGGTGTACCTGCCTTCCTCTACTCCTTTCACATCTAAATAAGCAAGGCTTCCAACCACTGGATTAGGGAACACGCTAATCAAACCTGATTGCCTACGACCCATAAGTTTCACCACCTCGCTATATTTGATATTTCCATTTTGACTTACTGTTGCCACTCTATACAATACATCATTGTTATTGAGATCGTCAACCGTTGTATAAGTAGCTTTTGATCCGTTGTTCAAATCTGCTTTTACCCTGGCTATTTCTTTAAAATCATTACCTGCTTCACTACGCTCCAGTCTATAATAGGAAACAGCCTTCTCTGAACTATTCTCCCAGATCAGCCGAACCTTTTCCTGTTCCCGCGCCGCAGTCAACCTCACATCGTCTGCTGCAAGTAACGCATTTGCGCTAAACGTAATCTTGAATCTCCCGGCCCCTTGTGTAGCGGCGTTAGTCGTCATAGAAAAATCATAACGATCTCCCTCGAAAATCGGCGTTACGGTGTTCAAATACTGATCATGCAGAAATGCAACTAAACTATCAGCAAGTGGAAAACGGTTAAATTCTATTGAGTAGTTTCCAGCTTTGGTAGTCCTGATTCCGATCGGTAGAGTTGTAGTACTTGAGATATGCCTTGCATCAAGGGAAAGTTTATAGTTGTCGGCGGAGATCGAATAAAGATCTCCATCTGGATTAAACATTTTCCGCACATCCCTTTTTTCACGGTTGGCTGAGGCAGTATCGCGATTAAGAATGTACAACTGATCCCACAGCAGGCTATCCTTCATTAATGTTAACTGAAACAGATTCTTATTTGCCTGTGTTTTATACAATTGCTCAGTAGCCTCGGCCACTTTATGTTCCTCTTTGAAAACAAGATCAGTAGACGCAGCCACCCGAAGAAAAAATGAAGAATAAGCTGGTAAATAATAATCCCCCATGTCGAACGACCAAACAGAATATCCCCCCTGGTCGCCCATTGCAGGGTTCCACACCCACAATCCAAGATCATCAATTTCTCCCGCAATCTCGCTTAAGGACGGCATTAGATTGATAGGAGATGGATAGGGATTTCCGATTAGATTATGTCCCGTAGTTGTGCTGGTAAGAGGTATTGCTACATCCCCAATATTCATCGGTCCTTTAAAATCAAATACAATAGAAGAAGGCGAGTAATTTAAAGTTGTTAGTCCTTCGCCTTTATTGCCACGAATCATTACTCTAATACCCTGACCAACGTGCCAGGCGTTGTTGCCTACGCCGTTGGTATTTGAAAATGCAACCCAGTTATCAGTTACTTCATTATACCAAAAAGAAGATGGGTTGTTTGTACCGCTCGGGGTAAAGCCATTGTTTGCGCCACCGGATCCGGTAATATCAAAATTATCAATGATCGCGTCTAATGGAATATCCGAAGCAAAAGGATGCGACATAAACCTGAACGTCCTCTTCCCAGGCACATATTTTTGGGCATTTATCGAACCACTCAGGTTAGCTAAAGGTGTTCCATCATCTGACGTCGGGATTGCTGCTATGCGCGCTGTTCCGTTTGCATCTGATCCTAACGTCAATAGGTCTGAGGTTTCAAGTCTTGCTCCCGCTTCCAATACAACTTCCCCTAATCCGGATGAAGGGCTTATGGTAAGTTCGCTGACAATTAAGAACACTCCTCCATCCTTAATTGTTAACTTACCAATTTCCGTGCTCCCGGTTGCAAACGGAAACTTTCCAACATCACTACCTATCACAAGCGAAGACGATGCGTCACATATAAAAGTTCCTGAACCGGATATACTTCCATTGATGGTCAGTTCTATACCAGTAAAATCTAATTCGCCATCAAAAACAATATCAGAAATGGTGAAATCGCTATTGCAATCCAGGGAACTGCCGCTGTTGATAGTAATGAGATTAGAAACTGATAGTGTTGTTGCCGTTTTCACTGAATTTCCACTTAGAACAAGGTTATAATAACTTGCCCCCCCGGGTAAAACGGCAATGGATTGACGAGTATCACCAACATATTCTACAGTAGAATTGTCCATAATATAGTTTCCGGAACCCGCAACAAATGCCCCGGATATCCGGATGCTGGCAGTTTCCGATAACTTTCTATCTCCCCCTGAAGCATTTAGCTTTGTATAGGTTCCCCCGGCAATTAGCTGAATGCCGGAACTCTGGTAGTTAACATCAAAGGTCCAGGAAACTCCTTCAGGCACGGGTGTTTCATGTATATCGGAGAAGCTAGCTTGTAAAACACCCGTACCACTTGTTGAACCAAGAGTTCCGTAAAGTTTGAAGGTCCTTAAATCAAAGGTGGTCCCGCTTTCTATATTCAGGTTTCCATTCACCTCTATCACCCCTTGGGTGGAAGTGGAAAGTGTTTTTGGCCCGGTACCTTTACAGGATAAATTGTTATAAACGCCGAAAGGAACGGTCGTGGAAACAGTAGTATTGTTTGAGTAAAACTCAACATTAAAAGTCCAGGTTTTGTTTGCAGGCACCGGCTGAGCTGAAGTATAACTCGTCATTAAAAGACCGGTCCCGGAAGTCGTAAACGATCCCTTAAGCTCATTATTCGACATGTCAAGCTTGGCACCATTTGCTACTTTGAGCTCTCCATTAACAATAAGATTGCCTTTTGCCTGCTTGAGAATACTGCCGGTGATACCCAAATTATGATAAGTACCCGGCCTCACGCCAGAGGTGAAACCCGAAGTTGAGGTATAGTTTACAGTACTTGTGTTTGCAGTAAATGTTCCCGCGGTAGTACTCCATCCGGTAGCGATATTTAAGATTGAACCGCTGTTTAATGTTACTGATGAGCTCGAATTCGTAAGAATGCTTCCGGCAACATCCAGGGTTACCGTATTAGAAACTTCCAGGTTAGCCCCTGTTTGCAATGTCATGTTTCTGCACGCAGCCGCCTGGTCTGCGGTAACGATGGCCCCTGAGCTTATTACTGCATTAGTAGATGTCGTCGGAATCCCGGCGCTCCAGTTAGCCGCATCGTGCCACTTACCTGTTCCTGTATAGGTTGACGTGGTCTGGCCCTTCACCACACCCGGTATAATAAAACAAATAGTTGCCAGGCAAATAACGGCAGAAATGCCTACTGTCCTCTTGTGTAACGAGTTTAGCATAACAAAAAGTTTAATAACGTCTAATGGCGTATGAACCACCGAATGAAAAGCTCCTTCAAGACCGTATGTACGGATTTGGGCACGGAACTATTATACGGTTACACTCAAGAGGGGATGATTACAAGGATACCTTCGTAGGTATTGGACTTCTGTGTCTCCCGGTGAGGAGAGATGTGCATAACAAACGTACAACATTTTCCCGAAAAAAGTTATGCACCCTCTAAAGATTTTTGTGAATAACTATAACTTAACAACATCACGGTCTCATTGAGAAAGATATTTGTTGACACCGATTGTTTTTGCTGATCTCTAAAAATCCCACAATTTCGCCCGGTAGAAACAACTTTCAAGATGATAAAAACAACAATGTTTGGGCTTTGTATATTAGTAAGTTTTTCCCTGGCGGCACAAACAAAGCAGCCGGTTAAAAAACCTCAGGCAAAACCAGTTCAGCCGAAAGCCGCGCCGGCAGCACCGGTCTTCAAAAACCAAAATGATAGCCTTAGTTATGCTTTTGGCGTTAGTGTGGGTCAGTTTCTGGCAAGCCAAGGGGTGCAAAAGCTTAATTACGCGCTCTTAAACAAGGCCATCGGGCAAAGCCTCAGCAAGTCGCCATTGTATTTTGATGCCACAGTCGCAAACAACGTGATAAACAAACTTGCCTTCTCCGGGATGGAAAAAAAGGCTCGGGCGGAAAAAGAAAGGGGAACAAAATTCCTTGAGAACAATAAAAAAGAGGCTGGCATTAAGGTAACACCAAGTGGTTTGCAGTACCAGGTGCTAATGGAAGGTAACGGTAACAAACCAAAAACCACCGACGTGGTTAGAGTACATTATAAGGGTACCTTGATTGATGGGAAGGAGTTCGATAACTCTTATAAGCGGGGCGAGCCCGCAGAATTTGGTGTCACCAACGTTATTAAAGGCTGGACGGAGGCACTGCAGCTAATGCCTGTAGGTAGCAAATGGCGCATCTTCATCCCTTCCGAACTTGGATACGGAGATGCTGGTGCGGGTTCGGATATTCCAGGCGGAGCAACGCTGATCTTTGATGTAGAATTATTAGATATAGTTACAAAATAAAACACCTTCATTGAAAAGCCACCTAAAGGTGGCTTTTCTTATTGTACTTGATGATTGGGTACTGTATTTGCAAATGGTTAACATCATAAATCTAAAGTGAGCAAAGGAACAACGTGGACGGTAAGGCTTGCAAGGATCGGCCTGATGAGTAAAGGAGTGGTGTACCTGCTGATAGGGGCGCTTGCCTTTATGGCGGCTTTCGAAATCGGTAATCATAGTACAGAAGAAGCTAATGCAAGTGGTGCAGCTAATTTCCTCAGAAACCTTCCTGCTGGCAAAGCTTTATTGATATTATTAACCGCCGGGCTTTTATGTTATAGTGCCTGGCGACTCATTGAGTTTATAACCGGAGGAACCGGGAAAAAAGCGAAATGGGGCAAACGTTTAAGATACCTGTTTAGCGCTGTCATTTACCTGGCAGTGGCGTTTACTGCCTACAAAGCAATCTCATTTCATACAAGTCAAAACGGCGACGCTAATCAAACCCTTGCCGGAAACTTACTGGCTCAGCCCTTTGGCCCATGGCTGGTGTCGGCAGTTGCCTTGTTTATGGCGGCAACAGGGGGCTACCAATTGTATTATGGGTTTAGTGACAGGTATAAGAAACATGTGCATGATGCTGACCTGAAGGGTAAGGCTCATATGCTCGTTTACGCCGGTAAGTTAGGGTACATAGCCAGGGGCATAGTTTGGTTCATCATAGCATACTTACTTATGCTGGCTGCCATGAATGCAAATGCCGCGGAAGCAGGCGACACTACAAAAGCGCTTAGACTGATAGAACAATCCAGGTTCGGGTCAATAACATTAGGGGCCATAGGACTGGGCTTAGCAGCCTATGGCCTCTTTAATGTTCTTAGGGCTATCTATGAATGCTTTCGGGAAGAAAGCTATTGATCATACCTACAAAGGAATATTCCCGTGCTTTTTAGGAGGATTGCTCTGCCGCTTGGTAGCCAGCACTTCAAGCGACCTTATAATCCTGAACCTGGTATGATCTGGTAAAATAATATCGTCTATATACCCGTACCGTGCGGCCTGGTAAGGGTTGGTAAACTTATCTACGTACTCCTGTTCTTTTTCTTCAATGTATTTTGCCCTTTCTTCATCATTTTCAATAGAGGAAATATTCTTTCCTTCCAGTATTTCTATCGCACCTTTTGAACCCATCACAGCAATCTCAGCCGTTGGCCATGCGTAGTTTACATCGCCGCGTAGCTGCTTGCTGCTCATTACATCGTGGGCGCCGCCATACGACTTGCGAAGCGTAACAGTAATCTTGGGTACGGTAGCTTCACCGTAGGCAAACAACAACTTAGCTCCGTGAAGGATGATGCCACCATATTCCTGCGCACTACCGGGGAGGAAGCCCGGTACATCTACGAAAGTTACCAGTGGAATATTAAATGCATCGCAAAAGCGCACAAAACGGGCAGCTTTGCGCGAAGCATTGATATCTAACACTCCCGCCAGGTACATCGGCTGATTGGCAATAATACCCACCGACCTGCCATTGTAGCGACCGAAACCGGTTACAATGTTTTTGGCGTAGTTTGGCTGCACTTCCAGGAAGTCAGCGTTATCTACTGTGGCTTTAATTACGAGTTTTACATCGTAGGGCTTGTTGGCATTGTCAGGAATAATGCTGTTCAACGAATCATCTACCCTGCCTACAGGATCGTTGCATGGCATAACAGGTGCCTCTTCCATATTATTCTGGGGAAGGAATCCAACGAGTTTCTTAATCAGTACAATACCTTCCTCTTCTGTTTCGGTTGTAAAATGGGTAACACCCGACTTTGTTGAGTGCATGGTTGCACCGCCCAAATCTTCAACGGATATGTCTTCGCCGGTAACCGTTTTAACCACTTTAGGCCCGGTCACGAACATATATGATGATTTCTCAGACATTACGATGAAGTCTGTGAGGGCTGGTGAGTATACCGCTCCGCCAGCACATGGACCAAATATGGCACTGATCTGTGGTACTACGCCTGAAGCAAGAATGTTCCTTTCAAATATCTCTGCATAGCCGGCAAGCGACCTCACACCTTCCTGTATACGTGCACCGCCAGAGTCGTTCAAGCCTATTATGGGTGCCCCCACCTTCATGGCCTCATCCTGTAC
>JAEZDR010000025.1 GCA_023433265.1 Bacteroidota bacterium
CTTGCCACACTCTTGCTTCGGACTAGCCTCGGACTTGCCTCGGACTTGCCCCCCAAAAACGGGTTGTTTTTGGGGGTGATGGAGAAGGTGTGCTCCGGTGAATAGTGAATGGGGAATAGTGAATAGGTGTACTTTGTACTTGCCTAAATAAGGTTGACTTTCTTAATTGTTACTATTATGGTTTTCTTTTCGCTCCATCCTGGCGCTCTCTTCCTTCCTGTCTATGTACTAATATCTATGTACTAATATCTATGTGCTCCTTCGGCCTCGCCTCTCCTGCGTCGAGGTTTCGCTCAGATGACGGGCAAAGATTAACTTCCCTTCCTGTCTATGTACTAAAATCTATGTACTATGTACTATTGAGAAACTCCTCTTTACGCATAATCTTCTAATATATTTCTACAGATAACGTAAGGCTTTTACATTTGATGCATCCATGTCATTATTCTTTGCTTCGCTTAATTCCGGCAGTAATGGTAATTGCTACTATGTAGGCAACCAGCAGGATGCCATATTGGTAGATGCCGGTATTTCATGCAGGGAAACAGTTAAGCGGATGGCGAAGCTGGGTCTGTCTATGGAAAGGGTCCGTGCGGTCTTTATCTCGCACGAGCATAGCGATCACATCAATGGCCTCGAGGTGCTCAGCAAAAAATACAGCCTGCCTGTTTTTATCACACCGCGCACGCTTAAGGCAAGCAGGTTGCAACTCTTGCAAAGCCAGGTGCACAATTTTTCTGCAGAAGAAACCATCCGCTTCGGGGAACTACAGGTTTCAGCTTTCAAAAAGTTTCACGATGCCAGCGATCCATACAGCTTCACGGTATCAACTGCCAATACTACTGTGGGCATCTTCACCGATTTAGGACGGGTGTGCGATGCACTACTTGAAAACTTCCGCAAGTGTGATGCTGCTTTCCTTGAATCTAATTATGATGAGGATATGTTGTTTAATGGAAATTATCCTCTCCATTTAAAAAAGCGCATCAGCGATGGTTTCGGCCATCTATCCAATTCCCAGGCTTTGTCTGTTTTCCTGGAGCATAGGTCTCACCATCTGCAATATTTACTGTTGTCGCACCTGTCAAAAAACAACAACAAACCTGAGTTGGCCTTAGAGCTCTTCAATAAATATGCAGGGAGTACACAAATTGCAGTGGCTTCCAGGTTCGTAGAATCTCCCGTTTACGAAGTGTGTGGCAAAGGCAGTTCACAACCGCTGCCAAAACCTGCCGCAAAACCGCTTTCCGTAAGTCAGCTCTCAATGTTTTGACCGTCAAAGGTCATTGCGTCGCGCAGGTACCTGAAGGCATCGCCTAAGCGCTCAATCAGATCCGAGGCGAGCAGCGACTCTTCAGACTGTTGTTCCAGGCATAAATCGCCCGCAAGGCCGTGTAGGTATACACCCAGCAGCGCAGCATCAAGGCCGCTGTAATGTTGCGCTCTTAAGGCCGTTAAAATACCGGTAAGCACATCGCCCGATCCTCCCTTTGCAAGGCCTGGATTGCCGGTTGTATTGAAGTATCCCTTTCCCTGATAAGCTATCAGCGTATGGTGTCCCTTTAGTATGATTACCAATGGCAGTTGCTGCGATATGGATAGTGCCAGCCTGATACGTTCAAACTCATCATTAGATTCTCCAAACAATCGTTCAAACTCCTTTGGGTGTGGGGTGATAATCGTATCCGCATTCAGGTTATTAACGGTGCCGGGCAATGAAGCCATCGTATTCAACCCATCTGCATCTACTACAAGCGGACAAGTAGCATTGGTTACTACAGATATGATCATCCTTTTTGTAGTAGCGTCGCTACCTAAACCAGGGCCGATTCCTATGGCATTGTAACGTTCAAGATCGGAGAATTGCTTAAGCTCGTTGCACACTGCCATCGCTTCAGGCACCACGGTGTTGATGGTAGTGAAATTGCATTCCGGTACGCAACAGGTAAGCAAACCAACACCCGAGCGCAGGCAGGCTTTCGCACAAAGAAGGGCAGCTCCCATCTTTTCTTTCGATCCTGCTACCACCAGCGCATGGCCATGGTCGCCTTTATGACTAAATGTGTTTCGTTTCTTCAATAAGGCTTTTACCTTTTGATGGCTGAGTAGCTGCAACTGTGTGTCAACCGTGTTCAGGTATTCACTGTCAAGCCCTATCGGCAGTATATGAACCTGCCCGAAGTGCGATGCGTTTTCCCTCACCATAAAGCAAAGCTTCATTGCCTCGAAGGTGAGGGTATAGTCTGCCCTGATCACCGCATCCTTGTCTGATGTCTTATCAAGGAACATTCCTGATGGAACATCAACCGCAATAACGGTAGGCCGACTATCATTGATATGCCGGATTAGTTGTTTGGGCAGTGCTTCAACTTCCCTGTTTAAGCCTGTACCATACAGGCAATCAATCACAACGTCTGTCTCGTTAATAGGAGGGAAGAACTCCGGCGCTTGTATGTAGCTGATGTTCGTAGTATGGGGAACCAGCCGGGTTAGGTTAGCCTTAAAACAACGCGAGCCTTCATTGCCCATTTCAAGGATGTAGGTATGCACATTAGCGCCTTGCTCTATCAGCATGCGGGCAATAACAAGCCCGTCACCACCATTATTTCCTTTGCCGCAGAATATTTTTATAGGCTTGTAGTGAAACTCGTTGCTGGTGAGCCAGTTTACGCAGGCCGTGGCAGCATTTTCCATAAGCTGCAGGAAGGAAGTTTTCTTCACCTCCACCGTATGTTCATCCCACTCCCTTAACTGGTTGCCGGATAATAATTTCATGGTAGTTTAATAAACAGTCGGTTGGTTCAGGAAATTAGTTGCAGGGCTAAGATAAGAATAACTATTCTGAGTCTTCGTCCTCATCTTTATTTCCTGTAATAGCCGAAGCAATGTGTTTGCTTTTATAGATTGCTGTGTTATACTTATTTCCCAACACGATTACTGTTGTAGTGTCCTGTATAAACCTGGCAAAGGCTGCATTGGTACCATGCCACTTACCATTGTGGTAAACCAATGTATCGCTTTTGTCTATCAGAAGTCGCCAACCCAGGCCATAGTTGTGTTTACTCCTTGTTTCAAAACTTGTGGGCGTAAACGCTTTTTCCAGCGTTTGTTTTGTTACAAAGTTTTCCATGTACAAGGCTTTATCCCACTCAAACAGGTCTCTTACCGTACTGTAAATATTTTTATCTCCGTAGGTGCAGTCCATCTTGTCCATAGGATAAGCTCTCCAGTTGCCTGCATAGGTAGGCACATAGGAAGCTACATCCCTGGAGGAGAATACATAGGTATGTTCAAGCCCAAGGGGCATAAAAACAGAATCTCTCATATACTGCGGAAACGACATTCCCGTAACCCGCTCAATGATGGAAGCCAGCAATACGTAGTTGGTATTACAATATTGAAAGCGTTTGTTGGGTAAGTAGGATGCTGATGGCTTTGACCGGATCATGTAATTGATAACATCCTCGTTTGTGAAGCGCGCCGTAGGCCTGCCTACCTTCTCCATAAAGTAGAGGTAGTTAGGTAAACCGCTCCTGTGGCATAGGAGCATACGAATGGTTACGCCCTTATAAGGCATACGCGGAAAGTACTGTTGTATGGTATTATCAAGGCTGAGGCGGTTTTCCTCTGCCAGTTTCATAATAGTAGTGCCGGTGAATGTTTTGGAAACCGATGCTACATGAAAGCTTGTTTCGGCTGTTATCGGTTCTTTTGTTCTTGGGTTAGTGATGCCTTTGTAATCTTCCAGTAGCACTACTCCGTTTTTGGCTACAAGCACTGCACCGTTAAATCCGCGGCGTACAAGCAGCTTCTCGTAGGCGGCCTTCACTTCCTCGCTGTATTCGGTAATTTTTTCTTCAGGTAGATTATTAAAGTCGAAATCGCTTTCTTGGGGCATTACGGGAGCGTCGGAGCCAATTCGCTCCCCCTCGTGGGAGGAAGATTTACAGTCGCAGAAAACTACGAACCCCATCAAAACCAAAAGTTTAAGCACTCTCATATCCACTCTTAACAAAATAAACAATCCATCTACTAATAGCGCGCTAACAGTTATCCACTTCTTACCTTTAAATCTTAATAACTCCCATGCCTGTTGTACTCTTCGACAACCGTTATCGCAATTCCTTACGTCCCTTTACCTATAATCATGCCATTGGAGATATCCGGTTGGGTATCTACACATTGCAGGAATGGTGGCAATTGCAGAGCGACCATACTGTATACCTTGAAACGGAAGATTACCTGAAAGCCAAGTACACCAGGCCTCCCGCAGGGTATCACATCTTTATTGATGCATCCGTGATTGCTGATCAGGAACTTACTCAACGCATTTTGCAATTGAAACAAGACACTGCACTTGCAGATGACGCGGGCATTATAGCAGCGCACATCCATTCAAGCGCCGCTGATAGCATGTCGAAAGGGATCTTAGATATAAATATTACTAAGCTACCTGCTGTTGATCGTTTACTACATCCCTGGCAACTTTTTCTATGGAACAAACAAGTGCTTACACAACAATTTGAATGGTTAATGAAGCACAGGCAAAACAACCGTTTTCTTCCTGCTTCTGTTAGATTAACCGGCCCGCAGGATAACCTCCTAATAGAAGAAGGTGCCGTAGTGGAGCACGCTTATATCAATACAACCGAAGGGCCTGTGTACATTGCCAAAGGAACACTCATCATGGACAGTGCGAGCATCAGGGGCCCTTTTACCCTTTGTGAAGGATCAGTAATTAAGATGGGTGCTAAGATTTATGGAGCAACTACTATTGGCCCGGGCTGCACCATTGGTGGTGAGGTGAAGAACAGTATTTTCCAGGGCTATTCAAACAAAGCCCATGACGGCTACATTGGCGACTCGGTAATAGGTTCATGGTGCAACCTTGGTGCCGGTACCAGTAACAGCAACGTAAAAAACACAGCGAACATTGTGAGTATCTGGAACGACGATGCCGGTAAGCCGCAGCCTATCGGCAATAAAGCCGGGGTGATAATGGGCGACTACACACGTACCGCCATTAAC
>JAEZDR010000052.1 GCA_023433265.1 Bacteroidota bacterium
GAATACCTCTATACAAACGTTTCTATCGACAATGAACGCATCAGGCGGGCCGAGTTTATCAGGTCAACCGACGTGGAAAAGGAAAAGCGTAAACACATCATTTCCAGCCTTACCCGCCAGGAAGACAATACCTACCTCTTAGATATATCTTTCCATTACGAATAAATAACGGGGATTATAGCAGCCGGGGAACGTTCCGGTTATCTATCGGAGGTAGCATTTTTATGCACGGTGAAGCTGCCAAACTTTCAGGCGCTGACCTTTTGATGCTTTCTGACGCTTTAAGTACCCTTTAAGTACCCTTTAAGTACCCTTGAACTACCAGTAATAGCAGGTGAGGAAAATAAAATCATAATATATAAGTGGTTGGCTTAAAGCAAAAACTACTTTTTACCCTTTATCCGGCATACGCCAACTTGTCACAATCGGGTACATTGAAACAGCTATAAAACAACGTTCAACAGCGTCTGCCGCCGACCGGCAAGAGCAATTTGAACCTTTGCAGTGATAGGCTGAAAGGGTTAATCCCCCATCTCCATTACCTTCTCAAACAAATCTTCATAGGTTTTGGTTGCACTTACAATGTCCTGTTGCACTTTCTTATACTCACTTTCTAACTGCAGGAACTTAGCCTTGTCAGCATAGTTTTCCGGTTTACCCAGGTCGGCTTCAATAGAGAGTTTGCGTTCGTTTAATTTATTCAGATTCTGCTCGGCAGTGGTGAACTGCTTCTTTATTCTTTGTTGTTCCTTCTTGGCTTCTCTAGATAAATTGTTGTCCTGCGGCGGCTTAGGCGTTTCTTCTTTCACTACCACAGGTTTTGGTTCTGGTTTTACTTCTTCCTGTTGCTGTGCCGCCGTGGATTTATGACGCTCTTTCCAATCGTGCCATTCCTCGTAGCTGCCCCTGAACTCCCTGATCTTGTTGTCTTCTATTTCCCAAATTACATTCGCCGCCTTTTGAATAAAATACCTGTCGTGGCTTACAAGAATATAGGTCCCTTCGTAATTATGCAACGCTTCCACAAGCAATTCAACGCTGTGAATGTCCAGGTGGTTGGTAGGCTCATCCAGCAGGAGGAAGTTAGCTTTACTTACGATCACCTTTGCCAGGGCTACCCTTGCTTTTTCTCCACCGCTCAGCAGTTTAATCTTCTTCTCTACATCATCGCCGCTAAATAAAAACCCTCCCAGCAGCGACCTTAGTTCCAGTTCCGTTTTGCCGCTGCCGCAGCGTTTCATTTCATCCAATATGTCGTTCTCCAGGTCAAGTGCTTCCAACTGATGCTGAGCATAGAAGCTTTCTTCCACGTTATGCCCCCAGATCCTTTCGCCCTCATGTGGTTCCGTGCCTGCAATAATGCGCAGCACAGTACTCTTACCTTTTCCGTTCGCGCCTATCAAAGCAATCTTATCGCCCCTGTTAATCTCCGCAGATGCATTTTCAATGATGGTGAGGTCGCCAAACCTTTTCGTCACATGCTTCAGCGACACAAGTACCCTTCCCGGTTGCTTATCAATTTGGAAGTTGAACTTCAGGTTAGGCCTTTCCAATTCTGTTTGTTCAATACGATCCAGCTTGTCCAGACGTTTCATAGCACTCTGCGCCTGTGCCGCCTTGGAGGCCTTTGCTTTAAAGCGTTCAATAAAGCGCTCCTGCTGCCTGATGTAATCCTGTTGGTTTTCAAAAGCACGCTGCTGCAGTTCTATCCTTATTTCCTTTTCCTTTTCGTAGAAGTCGTAGTTACCCGTATAAATGTGAAGCTGCTGCTGGTATAGCTCAACAATCTTTGTAACCATCCGGTTGAGGAAGTATTTATCGTGGCTTACAATAACCACGCTTCCCTGGTAGTGCTGCAGGTATTTCTCCAGCCACTCAATTGAAGGAAGGTCAAGGTGGTTGGTAGGCTCGTCCAGTAGCAGTAGGTCGGGCTGTTGCAGGATCATCTTTGCCAGCAATACCCTCATTCGCCATCCTCCACTGAACTCCCGGTAGGGTTGTTTTAACTGCTCCATATTAAAGCCAAGGCCCAGCAACACTTCTTCCGTGCGGTGGTGAATGGTGTAACCACCTAATGCTTCGAGGTCGTGCAGCTTATGCGCATAGGTTTCGCCTATGGCAGTAAGGTCGCCTCCCCCGGATGAAACCCGCTCGTATTCTTTTTCCAGTTCTGCAATTTCCTTTTCCAGCTTCTTCACCTCTTCAAAAGCCCCCATAGCCACATCAAGGATAGAGTCTGCCGTATCGAAGCTTAGCAAATCCTGGTGCAGGTAGCCAATGGTAGTACCGCGGCTGCGTTCAACAGTGCCTGCTGAAGGCAGGTATTGCCCCACCATTAACCTCAGGAGCGTACTCTTTCCGGTACCGTTATAGCCTATCAGGCCAATACGTTCACCTGGGTGGATGTGCCAGGTTGCATCAGCCACAATTACTCTAGCTCCAAACTCAAACGTTACATTGTTCAACCCCACTAACATGGCTGCAAATCTAAGTGCTGGGCGGCTATCTGGCACGTCCGGTATGGATTACCTGTTAAGTAGCCGTGCACTTCTGGCGTTTACCACTAAATTTGCAGGTAAAACTATTTATATGCGGAAGCACTTGTACATAGTGGCATGCGCCTCTTTACTTATCGGCAGTAATTTGCTGGCAGGTTGTAACAACAACAAAAACGAAGGCAATGATGTTCAGGCACCTACGGCAGTAAACGACCAGCCGTTAGCTGTGAGCCGCGAAAACCAACCTGTACATGATGCCTTTACCGGACTGTTAGACGATTACGATTCACTGCATGGGGCATTGGTTAACTGGGATACGGCCGCTGCCAATAAAGCTGCAGCAAAGCTTGCCGCCTCCAGTAAAGCATTTCCTTTTGACCAAATGCAGTCCGATTCTTCCCTTCTCCCTACTGTGCGCAGTTTTGTTGGCCAGGTGGAACAAGAGGCGAACAATATTGTAAAGACAAACAACATAGAAACAAAGCGCAGGGCATTTGCCGTGCTTTCCAACAATATTTACGATCTCGCCCGTACCATTCAATATGGTGGAAGCCCGCTGTATAAGGTTACCTGCCCCATGGCATTCAATGGTAATGAACAAGCGGACTGGGTAAGCCGCAAGAACGAAGTGTTAAATCCTTTCCTGGGTACATCGCACCCTAAATACAAGAAAGGCATGTTGCATTGCGGAGAGGTTTCAGATTCCATGAATTACCGGAAATAAAAAGCATGGCGAGGATCCAGGTTCCGCAGGAAGCATCCCGGAAAACCATTATTGTAAAGGCAGCCGCTGCTCTTTTTCGCGACAAAGGCTTTAAGGCTGCCAGTATGCGCGACCTTGCCGAGAAAGTAGGTGTGGAGGCAGCCAGCCTCTATAATCATATTAAATCGAAGACGGAAATACTTCACGAGATATGTTTCGATGTAGCCAACCGCTTCTTCGAGCATATGAACGTTGTGGAAGCTTCTGAAAATGCCGCAATAGAAAAGGTTGAGGTTTTACTGCGTTTCCATATCAGGGAGATGATAACTGACTACGAGGAAGTGTTTGTAAGCGACCGTGAGTGGCGCCATTTGTCGCAGCCCTATCTTTCTAACTTTCATAACCAACGCAGGCATTACCGCAAACGCTTTGCTTCCATCATAGAAGAAGGGATTAAGAACAAAGAAATCAAACCCATCGATGCCCCTACAGCCGTGCTGATTATGATGCACGCCATCATGGGAATTGATTCCTGGCATCGTTCCAAACAAAAGATATCTGCCCGCGAATTAGAGGACAATATGGTTACCATCATTGTAGAAGGCTTAAGAAACAACCCCTAAAACTTATCAAACGTGCTGCATTTTCACCCGCTCAAGGTCAAGGATATAAGAAAGGAGACCAATGATTGCGTATCCATTAGCTTTCATATACCCCAGGAGCTTCAGCAAGTATTTAGCTACAAGCCCGGCCAATACCTTACCCTGAAGGCTACCGTAAATGGCGAAGAAACAAGACGCTCCTATAGTTTATGCAGCGCACCCGCATCCGGGCAATGGCGCATAGCGGTGAAGAAAGTAGACGGGGGCGCTTTTTCAGTTTATGCTAACGAACAATTAAAGGCCGGCGATACACTGGAAGTGTTGCCACCCTTAGGCCATTTTACAACCGACTGTCATCCTGCCAACAAAAAAGACTATGTGGGCTTTGCTGCGGGTAGCGGCATCACCCCTTTGCTTTCTATCGTTTCCACTGTTTTGCAAACCGAGCCCGGCAGCCGCTTTACCCTGGTATATGGAAACAAGAACAGGCATTCCATCATATTCAGGGAAGAGTTGGAAGCTTTGAAGAATAGGTATATGGAACGCTTCCGGGTAATCCATGTACTTAGCCGGGAGGTAACAGATGCAACCATCAATAGTGGTAGGATTGATGCGGATAAATGCGATGCCTTGTTTACGAAGTTTGCAAACATTCAGGCCGATGAGTTCTTCATCTGCGGACCTGAGCAAATGATATTCTGCGTGCGGGATTTCCTGCTCGCAAAGGGTGTTGACAAAAAAAAGGTTCACTTCGAATTGTTTACCACGCCGGGGCAGGCACAGGCGGCTGCTACAAAACGCAACGCAAGCGTGGATGAAGGTCCAAAGAGTAAAGTAACCATCAAGCTGGATGGCCGCACCTTCGATTTCGAGCTATCGCATGAAGGAGAAAGTGTGCTTGATGCGGCTTTACGCAAAGGCGCTGATCTTCCCTATAGTTGCAAGGGAGGCGTGTGCTGCAGTTGCCGCGCCAAGCTGGTTGAAGGCGAAGTGGATATGGACGTTAACTATGCCCTTGAAGAAGACGAGGTTAAGCAAGGCTTTATCTTGACATGCCAGTCCCACCCCAAAACCCCACATGTGGTGATAGATTACGATGTTAAATAATTTGTATTTCAGCAGGATTAAGTAGAAGTTAGCGAACGGTAACAAATCCGTCCGCCCATTGCATTGAGTAACAGGGTGAACCGGATTGTCCGTGGTTTCATAACTCCCCTTAGCAGGCGCGTAACTTTCACTTTTCGCCTTCCCGTATCCCGACACAAAGCCTTATTTTTGAAGAGTATAAATGCGAAGCCCCATGCAGAGTCAGGAAGCAAGTTTCCAGGAAAAGATTGATAACGAAATAAGGATAGAACCGAAGGATTGGATGCCGGAGAAGTACCGTCAAACACTCATCCGGCAAATATCCCAACACGCTCACAGTGAGATCGTGGGCATGTTACCCGAAGGCAACTGGATAACCCGTGCCCCATCACTCAGGCGTAAGGCCATTTTGCTGGCAAAAGTGCAGGACGAAGCAGGCCACGGTCTCTATCTCTACTCTGCTGCAGAAACACTTGGCATCAGCCGCGATGAAATGTACGATCAGCTTCACAGCGGAAGGGCGAAATATTCCTCTATTTTCAACTATCCAACCATCAACTGGGCCGATATGGGTGCCATTGGCTGGCTGGTAGATGGCGCTGCCATCATGAACCAGGTGCCCCTTTGCCGTACCTCTTACGGGCCCTATGCACGCGCTATGGTGCGCATCTGTAAAGAGGAAAGCTTCCACCAGCGCCAGGGTTTTGAATTGCTACTCCACCTCAGCCGCGGCAGCGAAGCTCAACGCCGCATGTGCCAGGATGCCATCAACCGCTGGTGGTGGCCATCCATCATGATGTTCGGCCCAACAGACGATGCATCGCCACATACAGCGCAAAGCATGAAGTGGAAGATCAAGCGCTTTACCAATGACGAACTTCGCCAGAAGTTTGTAGACGTATGCGCTGAGCAGGTAAAGATTCTTAACATGACACTTCCCGATCCTGATTTGAAGTGGAATGAAGAACGCAAGCACTACGATTTCGGTGATATTGACTGGAAAGAGTTCTGGAATGTGGTAAGCGGCAATGGCCCCTGCAACAAACAGCGCCTGCAAACACGTAAGGATGCATGGGAAGCAGGTGCATGGGTACGCGAAGCCGCGTCAGCACATGCTGCTAAAAGAAAGCAAAAGCAGAAGGCTGCTGAACATGGCGAGCTGGTAACAGCATAACAATACTAACGCAACCAACCTTGTTGGTTTAAACTTTTTAGAGATGACAGTACGCAAGTTTTATTATGGGGATTATGGCGAGATAAAGTCGGGCGGTGGTTCCGCAGCGCATGAATCTGAATGGCCGCTTTGGGAGGTGTTTATCCGTAGCAAGCAGGGCCTCGATCATAAACATGTGGGAAGCCTCCACGCAAGTGATGCACAGATGGCTATTGAAAATGCCCGCGATGTGTACACGCGCAGGCTGGAAGGTGTAAGCATCTGGGTGGTGGAGAGCAAGCATATACACGCAAGCAACCCCGACGATGCGGGCGCTTTTTACGACCCTGCTAACGACAAAGCTTACAGGCATCCTACGTTTTACGACCTGCCCGACGAGCTTACGCACATGTAGAACTATTCTTCAACCATTAATCTACTTAGGGAATGAATAACTTCCTTTTGTCCTATACGCTTCACCTTGGCGATAATGCCCTCATCATTGCACACCGCAACAGCGAGTGGTGTGGCCACGGCCCCATACTGGAACAAGATATAGCCATCAGCAATATTGCCCTCGACTTTATCGGGCAGGCACGTAACTTTTACCAGCATGCCGCCGACATGATAAATGCTGCAGACCCCGCAGCGCATGCCACGGAAGACTCACTGGCTTACCTGCGGGATGCCTGGGACTTCAAGAACAACCTTATTTGCGAAATACCTAACGGCGACTGGGCGCAAACAACGCTAAGGCAGTTCTTCTTCAGCGCTTTTCAATACTACTACTACAGGCAACTCATCAATAGCAGCGAGCAACAGTTGGCTGCCATTGCAGAGAAAGCATTGAAAGAAGTAACCTACCATCTTAAATGGAGCAGCGAGTGGGTGATAAGGTTAGGTGACGGTACGGAAGAAAGCCATGTAAGACTGATGAAAGCAGTGGATGAACTCTGGCCTTTTACCGGTGAAATGTTTGAAGAAACAGACTACGAAAAAGAGGCGAGAGAAGCGGGTATAGGTGTTGACTTATCAGTGGTGAAAGAGCAGTGGTTTAAGAAAGTGAAAGCGGTATTTGCCGAAGCAACGATCGGTCTTCCCGAAACTGCTGAAACAGAAACCTGGCACCAATCCGGCGGAAAGACCGGCATCCACACAGAATACCTTGGTTATATTTTAGCAGAGATGCAATTTCTTCAAAGAGCTTACCCTGGCTGCGAGTGGTAATATGGCAGAGGTTAAAACAGATAACCAACATGCCTGGCAGGTGCTGTCGAAAGTGATGGATCCTGAGGTACCTGTTTTGTCTGTGGTTGACCTGGGTATTGTTCGTGAAGTGACTGTGAGGGGAGAGGAAGCGGACGTAAAAGTAACCCCTACCTATAGTGGTTGCCCGGCTACCGACGTGATCAACATGAGCATCAGGATGGCATTGCTGGAAGCAGGCTACAAAAACATCAGGATAGAAACGGTATTATCTCCGGCGTGGACTACGGAATGGATGACTACCGAAGGAAAAGAGAAGCTGAAAGCTTACGGCATCGCACCACCTAACCATGCGCAATCTGTTTGCAGCCCCGATGCCTTCGCTGAAGATGAAGCGGTACAATGCCCGCACTGCAATTCATTCCACACAACTATGATCAGCCGGTTTGGCTCCACAGCCTGTAAAGCTTTGTACAGGTGCGAGGACTGCAGGGAACCCTTCGATTATTTCAAATGCCATTAGAACGGCAAGGCTAAGAGCTAGCCAGATGATTTTCCTACCATTCTTTTGCGTACGCGGCTTAGCGTTTCGGGTGTGAGGCCCATATAGGAGGCTATCATGTGCTGCGGTACCCGTTGTACGATCTCCGGGTACTTGGTTGTGAAGGCCGTATATCTTTCGGTGAGCGGCTGACTAATGATAGAGGTAAGCCTCCGTTGCATGGCTATATAAGCCCCCGTTACCTGCAGGCGAATGTAGCGTTCATATTTAGGAAGCGTTTCTAACAGTTCTTCATGCGCCTGTTTGCTTATGAGTACTAATTCGCTGTCTTCGAGGGCGTCAATATTATAGGTTGAAGGCTCGCTTGTGAGGAAAGAAAAAAGGTCGCCGATTGTCCAACCTTCCAACGCGAACTGCAGTATGTGTTCTGAGCCTTTCTCATCAACTGAATAGGAACGCAGTGCACCCTTTTCAACAAAAGCAGTGAACTTACAAACATCCCCTTCCTGGAGCAGGTATTGTTTCTTCCTTATCTTTTTGGGCATGAGATATTTGCTCACCAGCTTCTCTTCGTCAGCACTCAAGCCCACCATTTCGTTCATTTTCTGCAGGAATAACGTATACATTTCAGCGGAAAATTAGTGATTAATTGCTGCATGGCTACCAGTGCAGCATTTCCGGTTTAGGAATTCATTGATTTTAGTCAATGCCATTTATTGCCTGCAGACAATGGTTGCGCATTTGGCGACAGCTAGCTTTGCACTATGAACACGAAACAAACAATAGCCATACTGGGAGCAACGGGGCGTATGGGCGAGGCTATTGCTGAAAACCTGGCAAAGGGTAACTACAGGTTGCTTTTGAAAGGGAGTGATAAGCAGCAGCTCGATGGCCTTGTAGATAGCATTCAACAAGCAACAGGCAACCCTGATGTGGAAGCCGCCGTTTGTGATAAAGATACCTGCTGGGAAGCTGACATCATTGTGCTCGCAGTGCCACACCATAGGCCTGAACAAGTAGCGAATATTAAAGAGGTAGCCAACCAGAAACTGGTTGTTGCTA
Source organism: Bacteroidota bacterium (assembly GCA_023433265.1). Classification (GTDB taxonomy): domain Bacteria; phylum Bacteroidota; class Bacteroidia; order Chitinophagales; family Chitinophagaceae; genus JAEZDR01. The sequence goes on from JAEZDR010000052.1 coordinate 8,813, forward strand.
TTGAAGATGCGGAGGCCATCTCCCGGGGCCTGCTACAAAACCTCCTCCCCTACAGCAGGGTGGAATACGTGAAGCATGGCGACCCGGAAGTTGTTGCGGCCGAAGTAGCAGCGGCCATAGAAGCTGTTACAGAAAACATGTAGAAACATTCATTCAAATAAATAAACACAAACAATCAAACATGAAACGATTAGCAGTTATTATCGCAGCAGTGGCATTGACGGCATTTACTGGCGTAACCACCCTTTGGAACAACGATGATGCACATTCTGAACTGGGATTCACCGTAAAACACCTTGGCATCTCTGACATCTCCGGCAACTTCAACGACTTTGATGCTAAGATTAGCAGCAGCAAAGATGACTTCAGTGATGCATCTTTTGAATTAACAGCCAAAGTGGCATCTATTGATACCAGGGTAGAAGCAAGAGACAATCACCTGAAGAGCGCAGACTTTTTTGATGCAGAAAAATATCCAACGCTTACTTTCAAAAGCACAGAGCTGAAGAACGCAGGTAAAAATAAATACAAGGTAAATGGCGAGCTTACCATGCATGGTGTAACCAGGCCGGTAACATTGGACCTTACCTACAATGGTACAATTGATAACCCGATGAATAAGAAGAAGACAGCAGGATTTGAAGTAACTGGCGTTATCAAACGCAGCGACTTCAACATTGGCAGCAAGTTTCCTGCAGCCGTAGTGAGCGATGAGGTAAGAATTAAAGCAGACGGCGAGTTTGTAAAATAAATGAGTTTGGTTGGGCAGGTTGAGCAGCGTGACCGGAAGGTTCGGCACGCTGCATTTTTTTAAACGATATCAAGAACAACAAATGATAAATAAAGTACTTGGAGTAGAACCCGGCAGCACAAGAACAAACATTGCGATGCTGGTATTGAGATTAGGACTAGGTGTGCTGATGCTGGTGCACGGCCTGCCAAAGATGGAAATGCTTTTCTCCGGTCAGCCGATACAATTCCCCCCGGTGTTAGGCATGAGTGCAACCACCTCGCTGGCGCTTGCTGTATTTGCTGAAGTGGCGTGTTCGCTACTAATTATTATTGGGCTGGCCACCCGTTACGCAGCTATTCCATTAGCCATTACAATGGTAGTTGCCGTGTTTCTAATTCACGCAGCCGACCCATTCAATGTGAAGGAAATGGGCATTCATTACCTGCTGGGATACCTGGTGTTAATCATAGGGGGTAGTGGCAAGTACTCGGTGGATTACCTGATGGTGCGTAGTAAGTTCAAGAGCTACCATCCGGCCATCAGGCCTGAAGATCCAACGTTGTCTATTTACCAATAAAAAAGAAAGGAGGAGACCATGGAACGCAAAGACTTTATTAAATCGCTGGCTGCAGGTGCATTAAGCATTTCAAGCCTGCCGGCATTCAACAAGTTTGTAAACGGGCTGGGCGAACAGGACAGCCTGATGCCCGTACTGTTTATTGGACATGGCTCACCTATGAATGGTATTGAAGACAATGCTTTCAGCAGGCAGTGGAAGCAAATGGCAGCTACGATACCCGTACCGAAAGCTGTACTGGTGATATCGGCACACTGGCTGAGCCGTGGTACACGCATTACGGCAATGGACCTGCCGAAAACCATTCACGACTTTGGCGGCTTTGCGAAGGAACTGCACGAAGTACAATACAAAGTGCCGGGCAGTCCCGCTGTAGCTGCAGAAACAGCAAAGCTTGTGAAGAGCACAAAGATTGAAATGGATCATGACTGGGGACTGGACCATGGCGCGTGGACTGTAGTAAGGCATATGTATCCGGCAGCGAACATTCCCGTATTGCAGCTAAGCATTGATGCCACAAAAAGCAACCGCTACCACTACGACCTCGCGAAAGAGTTATATGCCCTGCGCAAAAAAGGCGTACTGGTAATAGGTAGCGGTAATATGGTCCACAACCTCGGCAGGGTGGCATGGGACAGGTTGAATGAAGAAAGCTTTGGTTACGACTGGGCATTGCAGGCCAACGAACAGTT
>JAEZDR010000063.1 GCA_023433265.1 Bacteroidota bacterium
AATAAGGGTTGAGTAGGGGTGAAAGTTACACCAATAAGATCACAATTTATTGCCTCGATTGTAACCCGGCTATCGTCAATACCCGTATTTTCCCCTCCAGCGCTCGGCAAGAAACCGCCTCATCTCCTCTTCTCGTGCATTTTTTTGGGGCGTATAAAAGGATTTTCCTGCAAGCTTTTCGGGCAGGTATTCCTGAGGGATAAAATTACCCTCGCCCATATGAGAATATTGGTAATTCTTTCCATAATCCATATTCTTCATCAATTTGGTAGGAGCATTGCGCAGGTGAAGCGGTACGGGAAGGTCGCCATACTTTTCAACGGCAGACAATGCATTACCAATGGCTTCGTACGATGCATTGCTTTTAACTGAAGAAGCCAGGTATACCGCGCACTGTGAAAGTATGATCCGGCTTTCCGGATAACCTATTTTATTTACCGCATCAAAGGTTGCATTTGCCAGCAGCAATGCGTTTGGATTAGCATTGCCTACATCTTCACTGGCAAAGATGAGCATACGGCGGGCAATAAACTTTACGTCCTCACCGCCTTCAATCATTCTTGCCAGCCAGTACACTGCACCATTGGGATCGCTGCCACGCATGCTTTTAATGAATGCCGAAATGATATCATAGTGTTGTTCGCCTTGTTTATCGTAAAGAGCGATGCGCTTTTGGGCAATTTCCATTACGGACTTATCAGTAATTTCCAGTTGATCGCCTTTTGAAACAAGCGTATTAACTACAAGTTCTACAAGGTTCAACAGTTTGCGTGCATCACCTCCCGATAGGTTGATTAAAGCCTCTGTTTCTGCAAGTGAAACATGGTGCCGTTTCAGCAACTCATCATTCGACAATGCATGCTGTATCAGCTTCACCAGGTCCTCTCTCTCCAAAGCTTTCAGTACATAAACCTGGCACCTGCTTAAAAGCGCTGCATTTACCTCAAAAGAGGGGTTTTCGGTAGTTGCTCCTATCAGGGTAATCACACCTTTTTCAACCGCTCCCAGCAGGGCATCCTGCTGTCCTTTATTAAAACGATGTATCTCGTCAATAAACAAAATGCAACCGTCAAGCTCGGCAGCTTTGGTAATAACCTCCCGCACTTCTTTCACGCCGCTACTGATAGCACTGAGTTGAAAAAAAGGGGTGTTTAAAGAGTTGGCAATAATGTGGGCTATCGTAGTTTTTCCTACACCCGGTGGCCCCCAGAAGATAATGGAGGGAATAGAACCTTGTTCGATGGCGGATCTTAATATACTACCGCTGCCCGTAAGATGCTGCTGCCCGAAAAGATCGTCCAGTGTGGCTGGCCGCATGCGTTCGGCTAATGGTGCCTGGCTGTTCATGTAGTAAAGATAACCCGCTTCAATCGCGAACGAAGAGATTGCGATTAATCAACACGGGTTCCACCTCCGGCACGGCTTTTTTTATAGTCCCTTAACATGATGAAGGTCCAACTTACGTGAACCATCAACACCAGGCCTACAACAAACAACACTATGGCAACGCCGCGCATCATTTGTGCAGGGTTTTTTACTTCTGGAGGTAGTGTTTCCAGCATGCTCTTGAGCATTTCTGGTTTATACAACATGATAAGGCCATTTTGTACGGACAACAATGCGAAAACAAATACAGCTATTGCGTTTACCTGTAACCAATCAATATTGCCTTTCGTAAACTCAGTTTGTTTTACAATCACATTCTTGTAAAACTTGTTTGCAAACCAGGCATAGGCCACCACAGCAAACATGAGAAACAAGCCCAACCCAAGTGAAGGGTTTGCAAACAACATAAAAAATGTAAACAAGAGTGCGATAGCGAAGAACGTAGCCACAATGTTTACGACAACGGAAAGAAAACGGTAGAATACCATAGTTGTTTCTGATTCAGGTAATACCTATTTATTCAATTTTACCTGTAAGTTTAATTCCTGCAATTGCTTGTCATCAATAGAGGATGGAGCATCAAGCATCACATCGCGCCCACTGTTGTTTTTTGGAAAAGCAATAAAGTCTCGAATGCCTTCGCTCCCCCCAAGTATAGAACACAGGCGGTCGAAGCCAAAAGCAATTCCTCCATGGGGCGGCGCACCATATTCAAATGCACCAAGAAGAAACCCAAATTTATGCTGCTGTTCTTCCTTATCCATTCCTAGCGCTTCGAACATTTTTTCCTGCAGCTCGCGTTGATATATCCTGATGCTGCCGCCACCTACTTCGTTGCCATTCAGCACCATGTCGTACGCATTTGCTTTTATTCCGGCATAGGGGTGTTTCAAATATTCAGAAGCATTCTCAATTACAGGGCTGTTATTAATCATTAGAGGAATATCAGAAGGTTTAGGCGATGTAAAAGGATGATGCCTTGCTACCCACCTGTTATCTTCTTCTGCATATTCAAATAAAGGGAAGTCAACCACCCACAATAAACGGAATTCATCCCGGTTGCGCATGCCTAAACGCTCAGCCATGAAAAGCCTAAGATCGCTGATAGCTTTGCGCGTACGCTCTTCAGGGCCTGCAAGTATCAGAATCAGATCGCCAGGTTTGGCATTGACAAAACTGGCTATAGCATCCAGCTTTTCTTCAGTATAAAACTTATCTACACTGCTTTTTAAACTGCCGTCAGTATTTACTTTGATAAAAACAAGTCCTTTCATACCTACCTGTGGGCGCTTAACCCATTCGGTAAGTTCATCTGTCTGTTTGCGTGAATAATCTGCACAGCTAGGTACCGCAATTGCCACTACCGTTTCAGCTTCATCAAACACTTTGAAGCCGGCACTATCTACCAGGTGGCTGTGGTTCTGTTTTCCGGGGAAGCTATGCTGCGGAAATTTCAGGTTAGCAATCTTCATATCGAACCTGGTATCTGGTTTATCTATCCCGTATTGCCACATGGCCTCCTCCCAGGTGAGGCGTTCTATAATGCCGGTATAGTCAAATCCCTTTACGTCTTTGAAGATTCGTTTTACCAGGCCTTCAAACATAGCGAGGATATCTTCTTGCTCTACAAAAGCCATCTCACAGTCTATCTGGGTAAATTCCGGTTGCCGGTCGGCTCTCAAATCTTCATCCCTAAAACATTTTACAATCTGGTAATAGCGGTCGTAGCCGCTTACCATCAGCAATTGCTTAAAGGTTTGCGGGCTTTGCGGTAGTGCATAAAATTCACCGGGGTTCATCCTGGAAGGCACCACAAAGTCTCGCGCACCTTCTGGTGTTGACTTAATTAGAAAAGGGGTTTCTATATCTATAAAACCTTGTTCGTGAAGATAGTTCCTTGCACTCCGCCCTACAGCATACCTAAGTTCAAGGTTCTTTTTTACAACATTTCGTCTTAAATCGAGGAACCTGTACTTCATTCTAAGGTCATCACCACCATCGGTGTCGTCTTGGATAGTAAACGGGGGTACCGCTGATTTATTAAGAACAGCAAATTTCTTAACCAGCAATTCAACATCGCCGGTAGGAATGTTGGGGTTTTTGTTGCTTCTTTCACGTACCTGGCCTTTAACCTGTAATACAAATTCCCTTCCCAGGGGTTGGCTATCAAGTTCCTGGTTCAGTGCCTCGTCAAATAAAAGCTGGGTTATGCCCCATCGGTCGCGCAGGTCGACAAAAGTGATACTGCCAAATTTCCGGACAGATTGAACCCACCCGGCAAGGGTTATTTCTTTTCCGGCATCCTCAATTCTAAGTTCTCCGCAAGTGTGTGAACGGTACATGTATTTCGTTTCAGAGCCACAAAGAAATGAAAAAGGATTTGAGCGATAACACTTGTTTTAATTGCTGTTTCAGCCAGGCGGGCCCCGCCGCCGGCTGTTATCTAAATTGCATACATTTGGGGGAAGGGGATTGTTTCTTGCACAATCTTATTCCGGTATGTACAATCAGCAGCAGGTTCATGATATTTTCAACAGTATTCCCACAGCATTCTATGCGCTGGACAACGAATTCCGGTTTGTATTCATCAACGATCAGTTCGAGAGTTTAGTTAGGCGGGGTAAGCAGGAATTATTGGGTAAGCATCTTCTTTCTGTATTTCCGGGCGAAAACGGTCAGCCTTTCGTTAAGAAGCTGGAACAAGTGGCCAAAACTGGGGAAGTTGACAGCTTTGAGCAGTATTATCAACCGGCAAATCTCTGGTTTCGAATAGACGCTTACCCGTCCAAAGCGGGCATAGCAGTTTATGTTACGGATATAACCCGGCAGAAACATTTAGAACAAACCGTCGAAAGCACGAGGCAGTCGCTTACTCATTTTATGGATTATGCCCCGGCCGGGATTCATCTTGCCGACGAAGGGGGTAGGGCTATCTATGCCAACAAGGAAAAGCTGCAATTGATGGGTTATACGAAAGAGGAGTTTGTTGGAACCAGCCTTACGCATTGCTATATTGATCAGGAGGCGATTGATTTCATAATGAAACATCATCTCAAACATGAGAATATCGACAACTTCGAAGCGAGGATTCGGCGTAAAGACGGTGAGATAAGGCATGTAATTCTGAGTTCAAGCGTGTATCGAAACCACGGCGACTATGTTTATACAACCTACTTTACACGTGACATCACGAACAGGGTAAGGACCGAGAATAGGCTTAAATTTTTAAACTATGCAAGCCAGGAACTTACTGCAACGCTGGATACCCAAGTAGCACTGAAGAAGATCAGTGATCTGATTATACCTGAGTATGCAGACTGGTTTTCAATTGACAGGCTTACCTTAGATCAACAGGTAGAGAATATTCTGGTTGCTCACATTGACCCTGAAAAGATAAAATGGGCGCTCGCTTTTCGTGAGATAGATCCGGTTGATTTTGACCGACCCCAAAGCCTTGGATGGGTTTTGAAAACAGGCACGAACGTTTTGATTCCCAGGATTGATGATGAGATGATAGCGGCTGCGGCAAGAAATCCCGAACATCTGGCCCTTCTTGAAAAACTACATCTTCGCTCAGCCATTACCGTACCGATGAGTACAAAGGGCAGGATCATCGGTGCAGTTACCTTCATATCTACGAAGGAAGGAAGTTATTATGATGAGGATGATTTGAAGTTTGCAGAAAACTTTGCCAACAGGATTGCACTTACGCTGGAGAATGCGCGCTTATACGAAGCTGCACAGGAGGAAATTGAGCAACGGAGGCAGGCTGAACAAAAGAAAGACGAGTTTATCAGCATGGCAAGCCATGAGTTGAAAACTCCGCTTACAAGCTTGAAGGCTTACCTGCAGTTATTAGAACGCGTTGGCTTTGGTAGCAAAGAAGTCGCTGAAAACTATTTACAAAAAGCCTCAAAAGGGATCGAAAAATTGGAGGTGCTTATTGGTGATTTGCTCGATGTGAGCAAAATTGAAGCCGGCAAATTGCATGTGGAGATGGGTGATTTAAACCTCGGGGAAGTAATAGAGTCTTCAGTTGAACATGCCATGATGTTCTCCCAAAAACATGAAATAATTGTAAAAGGTAATGCTAACGTTATTATATATGGAAATAAAGAACGTCTCGACCAGGTATTACTGAATTTATTGTCGAACGCAATCAAATATTCACCTGAAGCAAACAAGGTGGAAATAACCACTTCGGTAAAAGAGCAGGAAGTTGAAGTGGCCGTTTCGGATTGGGGTATTGGCATTCCTGAAGAAAAACATTCCAGGATATTTGAAAAGTTCTTCCGGGTAGAAGATCACTCATTCCAATTTTCCGGGTTAGGAATTGGGCTTTATATCTCTTCAGAAATTATCCGCAGGCATGGCGGGCGCATAGGGGTTAAGAAAAATAAAGAAGGCAGCGGATCTACGTTCTATTTTGTGCTGCCAATACCTCGTGAAACAGTGCACTAAGCTGCAACTGTTTCATAAACTTCCCTTACATTTGAAATCACCCGTTATCACCAACCCTGTCCTAATGAACCACATAGAAGCGCCAGCTTTTCACAATCTGGAACAACTCCAAAAGGTTATTGATTCTTCTATTGATATGATTTCCGTAACGGATGCTGATGGACGCTACACCTTTGCAAGCGCAGCGTCAGAAAGCATTACAGGTTACAAACCGGAAGAACTCTTAGGCAGAAGGTTTATTGATTTTGTGTTCGGGGAAGACAAGCAAAAAACATTAGCAGCTGAACGGGCGGTCATGGCAGGGAAGAGGCTAATCAACTTTAATAATCGATATGTAAAAAAAGATGGTTCGTTGGTTCCTCTCGCATGGAGTGCTCATTGGGATGATGCCCGGAAAGTCATGTACTGTGTCGCAAGAGACTCCTCAGAACTTCTAGAGGCACAACAAAAGTTGGAACTAAGCGAGCAACGATTTAAAAACCTCGTTGAAGGTGGGTATGACCTTATGGCTATCATCAACAATGAAGGGTTGTACCAATATGTAAGCCCAAGCGTGCAAAACATACTTGGTTACGCTCCTCAACAACTCATTGGCGCTAATACCTTTCCGCTGATTCACGAAGAAGATTTAGATTATATAAAGTCCGTGTTTCATAGTCTTGTTTCCGGCGAAACGGAAAAGTTTATTACCAGGCCTTTCAGATTCAAATCGGCTGATGGTAAATGGCTGTGGTTGGAAACCGTTGCTATCAACAAAATGAATGATTCGTCTGTAAGAGGAATTGTCGCGAATTCGAGAAACGTTACAGAAAGGATACATAGTGAAAAACTTTTGAGCCAATCGGAAAAACAGTATCGGTTTCTATTCGAGAATAACCCACTTGCCATGATGGCTTTCGAAATAAAAAGCGGGCGGTTTGTGATGGTAAATGATGCGGCTTTACGGCAATACGGCTATGACCGTGAGGCGTTTTTACTGCTCAATATTAAGGATATACGACCTGCAGAGGATTTGAATAAGTACATCGCGTTTGTGAATAACACTGAACGAACTAATATAGTTTTCGCGGGGCACTGGCGGCACAAAAAAAAGGATGGATCGTTAATGGACGTAGAGATAATAAGCCACGAAATTGTACTGAATGGTGTGAATTGCAGGATGGCCGTTGCAATAGATGTAACGGAGAAATTAAGGGCGAGCAGGAGACTTGAGGAAAGCGAAGCAACATTAAGGATTATAGGGGAGAATTATCCCAATGGCGTCATTCTGATATTGGACGAAAACCTTGAAGTTTCCTATATAGCAGGACAAGAACTTCAGAGGTTAAACTTGCTTCCTGAGGCATTTCTTCACAAATCCTATAGGGCCGTTTTTCCGGAAGATATTACAAAAAAGCTCGATGAGCAGGTGGAAAAGGTGAAGCATGGCAACCCGGTGGTATTTGAATTAGCGTATAATGAAGATCATTACCTTTTTAGCGCTGTGCCTTACAGGGAGCATGATGTAACCAGGCGAATCATCGTTGCTATCCAGAACATTACCGCGCAACACAATGCGCTCAACCGCATTTATATTCAATCAGACATCCTGGAAAACGTTACCAATTTTATATTAGCTACAGACAATAACTACAAAATTACCTACTACAACAAGGAAGCTATTCAACTGTTTGGAGAGTGTTTATTAACTCAGCCCAATCTAATTTTATTTGATATAACGTCCAGTCGCTTCAATGGAGCCATTAAGGAAATTCTTGATCACCTGAGTGGAACCAGCAGTGCCGAGATGGAGGTTGTCCTTGAAGGCAATGAAGAAAGATGGCTTAATATGCGATTATCTATCATGCGTAACAGCGACAAGGAACCTATTGGTTACCTGTGCATGGGCAAGGACATCACTGCAAGAAAACGGAATGACGTCGAACGTGAGTTGCTGATACATGAACTTGATTCAACCGTAAAAGATCTCCGGCAGTTCTCCTATATAACTTCGCATAACCTGAGATCGCCCATAGCCAATCTCTTAGGTATTACGAGCATTATCGAGGATGAAAAGGTTGAAGACGAGTTCACTAAACTCCTGATTCAAAAAATAAAGGATAGCACTGTTCAGCTCAATGAAACAGTAAACGATCTGATGAGTGTGCTGCTTATTAAAAACAATGTAAACACGCCTGTAGAAAAGCTGTCGCTGTCAACTACCTGGAACCACGTTTGTCGGTCGATTGAACGTTTAATAAAAGATGCCGGAGCCCGCATCAACGCCGATTTCTCAGGTGGTGATGTAGCAGTATTCAATCGCAGCTACCTGGAAAGTGTCATGCTTAATCTGCTTACAAACGCAATAAAATATCGGTCTCCAAACCGGAAATTAACGGTTCACATTAAAACCTATGACCTGGATGATTTCATGGTATTGCAGTTTTGCGACAATGGTTTAGGCATTGATATGCAGAAATATGGCAGTAAAGTATTCGGCCTCTACCAACGATTCCACAACCATGCTGATAGCAAAGGTTTAGGCCTTTACCTTGTTAACTCGCAGGTGAAAGCGTTGGGAGGTAAAATTGAAATAGAAAGTGAGGTGGATAAGGGTACCTGTTTCCAGGTATTTATCAAAAAGCTGGATTCGTAGCTGCGTTCAAAAGCCTTTTTACCCGAAGGGAGAGTTCCGCCGGGTTCAGCGGCTTAGTGAGAAAGTCATCTGCACCTAGCTGGAACGCTTCAAGCACAGTAGATTCCTGGCCAAGAGCCGATAACACAATTATGGGAAGTTTGTAATGATAGTGATTACGTACTACTGCTATCAGTTCAAGACCGGAAGTATACGGCATTAAGATGTCAGTGATGATGATATCGGGAACTTCCTTTTCAAGCAGGCGAAGAGCTTCTCTTCCGTCAGATGCAAGGCTAACCTCAAAACCGTCGTTTCTTAACCGTGTCCTAATAGCCATAGCCATTACAGGCTCGTCCTCTGCAAGTAGAATCTTCATTAGTGCTAAGATAGGCTTTGCTTGCCTAAAATTTCTTGTTGAGCAGTTGTGCTCCCATTAAAAAAATGATTAATTAATATTGATTCGGCATGAGCGTACCGGTCTACAATGTAATCCACTTTTGCCGGCAAATTTTCCAGTGAGGTTTTCATCCTGCACTGCCACTCTATGCCCTGCACCACTTCCAGAACTTCCTGGATTTTAACAACGCTAAGTGAAGACTTTGCAAAGTGTGCAGACTTTAGCAAACTGTCGTAATCACCGTTATTCAAATGCGTTTGAATCTGTGCAATCGTCGCAGGCATATTGTTCAGGAATGTAGCAACAACCGCCTGTACATAAGTATCGTCATCCCCTGCCAGCGACCTGAGGACGGAGATATCAATGCTCACATGCGAGTCGCCAATCACGTTCACTTCCGCCTTCTGGCACTCCTGTACGCAGGCAAAAGTTTTACTTATTCCGTTAAGTAATGACTCTAAGGTAAAAGGCTTCGCTATATAGCCGTTCATGCCGGCATTTAAACATTTTTCTTCTTCATCAGCAAATGCGGCTGCCGTCATAGCAATAATAGGAATGTTACTATGCATCTCATTTCTGATGAAAAAAGTAGTTTCCAACCCATCCATTTCCGGTAACTGTATGTCCATCAGCACAAAGTCGTAGATATTTTGGCGTAGCATTACCAAAGCTTGCTTTCCATCACCGGCATAATCGAGTATAGCGCCTGTTTCTCCTAATGTGTACTTCACCAGTAACTGGGCAACAGCATTATCTTCAACAACTAATATTCTTTTGTTTTCCAGGACAGGTGAGCACATCTGCAGACTAGCGTTGTTAGGTTTAAGGGTGAATTGAGCACGAAGATAGCATATTAAAGATGGGCCTCAAGGCTGTGCTGATATAAAATAAGCTTAGGATTTGGCTATTTTTTAACCCGGTAACTGCTTTTTATTCAGTTATTTTTGCCGCCATTGCATAAAAAACTACCCGGTTTCTGCTATGAAGAGATTATTATTATTCCTTTCTATCCTTTATATCGCCTCTCCTTCCCAAGCCCAGGTTACCAATCAGGATTCACTCAGAATAGCAGATGCTACGAGTGCATTGCCTCCTAAAAAACCCAAACTTGGTGCGAGAGCTAACGACCATGTTATGCTTCAGTTCGGTGTGGCAAGCCTCGGCAGCGTTCCCGATAGCATGAAAACAAGCGGTTTTTCAAGGTTTTTCAACTTCTATGTGATGATTGATAAGCCTTTCAAGAATAGCCCTAAGTTCAGCTTTGCTTTTGGTGGCGGTATTGGTACAGACAACTATTACTTCAAGAACACTTCTGAAGACCTTAAGTCAAACACCGTTACGCTTCCGTATACAAACGTGGCCAATGCCAACCACTTCAAGAAGTTTAAACTTACTACCATATTCCTGGAAGCACCTATCGAACTTCGTTTTGTATCAAACGCAGCAAACTCCGATAAGAGTTTTAAAGCCGCTATCGGTGCTAAAGTGGGATTGCTAATGAAGTCCTACACAAAAGGAAAAGACCTGCAGGATGCAAAAGGTAATAGTTTGTATGGCAGTAAATACATAGCGAAAGAAATAGATAAAAGTTTCCTTAATGGAACCCGCCTCGCCCTTACGGGTCGTATGGGATATGGCAACTTTACACTGTCCGGAACATGGCAGGTTAGCAGCTTCCTCAGGGAGAATGCCGGCCCGGACATCAGGCCCTTCAATGTGGGCTTAACGGTAAGTGGACTCTAGGTTATTGTACGATATTTGAATGAATACTCCCGTGGTTTACAGCGGGAGTTTTTATTTTGCACCTTAAACAAGTAATACTTTGTTAGAAAAACAGTCGAAACTGCAGCAGGAAGAACGAGCGGTGCTTGTAGGCGTTATTCAAAAAGAACAGACGGAGTTCCAGGTACAGGATTACCTTGACGAATTGGCGTTCCTCGCAGAAACGGCAGGTGCAACAGCAGTCAAGCGCTTTATGCAAAAACTGGCGCACCCCGACAGCCGGACTTTCGTAGGCAAGGGTAAATTGGAAGAGATTAGGAGCTACGTTGAAAGACACAACAGCACAGTAGTCATATTTGATGATGAACTTACAGGATCACAGATAGCAAACATCGAGAAAGTACTGAACGTTAAAACAATAGACCGCAGCGACCTTATTCTTGACATTTTCGCCAGCAGGGCAAGAACAGCGCAGGCCAAGGTGCAGGTTGAACTTGCGCAGTATCAATACCTGCTTCCCAGGCTAAAAGGAATGTGGAAGCACCTTGAGCGGCAAGGAGGCGGTATTGGAACGAGAGGACCGGGGGAAACGGAAATTGAAACCGACAGGCGTATTGTAAAAGACAAAATAAGCCTGCTAAGGAAGCGCCTTCAGGAAATAGACAAACAGGCTTTTACCCAGCGGAAGGAAAGAGGTGAGTTAATTCGCGTTTCCCTTGTGGGTTATACCAACGTTGGAAAGAGTACGCTCATGAACGTTTTGAGTAAGAGTGAGGTTTTCGCAGAAAATAAACTGTTTGCTACACTTGATACCACCACCCGGAAGGTTGTTTACGAAAACACACCCTTTCTTTTAAGCGATACGGTGGGTTTCATCAGGAAGTTGCCGCACCACCTTGTGGAAAGCTTCAAGAGTACGCTGGATGAGGTTCGTGAAGCAGATATCCTGTTGCATGTAGTGGATATCAGCCACCCTCAGCATGAAGACCACATAGCTGTTGTTAATCATACCCTGCAGGACTTAAAGGCTTTTGATAAGCCGATACTCATGGTGTTTAACAAGATGGACTTGTATGCCGAAAGAAACTTTGACGAGTGGCTGGAAACTGATGTGAAGCAACAACTGGTGTCGGACCTGGAGGCTAAATGGCAAAGGGAAACGAATGATAATGCAGTGTTCACTTCTGCTACAGAACGCTTGAATGTGGATGGATTGAGAGCTAAAATACTTGATAAAGTTAGACAAATGTACAAGGTGCGCTATCCCTACCGCACCGAATTCCTATACAATGAAAACAACTCGCTGGACGAAAATAGCGGAGACGCTGGAGGAGATTGATTTTATCAACAACCTTGCTGTAGTAGAGGTGGACGGTAAGAAGCTTTCCCTCGGCTGGCAAGACGAAAAGCTCTTCGCATTTGCTTATAAATGTCCTCATGCCGGTGGGGTGTTGACTGATGGTTATATAGACGCACTCGGCAATGTGGTCTGTCCTTTACATCGTTACAAGTTCTGCATGTCAAATGGAAGGAATGTTTCGGGCGAAGGCTACTACCTCAAAACTTACCCTGTAGAACTGCGCGAAGACGGGATCTATGTTGGCTTTAGTATAAGCTCCTTGCTAGGATAGTTTTTTTAAAACAGCCCCTCAGCCGGCAGGGTGCTACCATTTATCATCACTTAAATCATTAGGTTAAACCTGCGGCCAATCCCCGGCGCGTCGTAAAAAGTGTAGTAAGAGCGTGCATTACAGGTACTGGAAAAAAATATTTTACTGTATGCTTTGAAATGCAAAGTAAATCCTTAACTTTGTAATTCAAAGTACTTTCAAGCATTAAAGTAAATAATACTACAATTATGGACAACCGCAGTATCAATGTTTCAAAAAGCTCCGGATTTGTTGCAACTGAAGCTTTAGGATATTTCCTGTTTTGTTTGTTCGTTGCCATAGGTATCATCAACGTTTTTTGGGGGAACGATGTAGGTTTCGGCATTTTCATCGTTTTACTATCGCTTATTTTTCTTCCCGGCACCAGCAGGCTCGTTAAAACAATCACCGGCTACCGTATCCATTGGGCGGTAAAGTTGTTTGTTGCATTATTTATCTTATGGGCTGCTTTAGGTGTTGGAGAACTCTTTGACAAAATTGAAATGATGACAAAACAACTAAGCTAATTTCATTTTACAACCAATAAATACATCAATTATGACAATGCAGGACAAAAGGCTGATGGCCATCGTTATTACAGCCTTCGTGATTTTATCCATCCCTTTCTTCGCCATGCAGTTTACAAACGAAGTGGATTGGGACGGGCGTGACTTTCTTATTATGGGAGTACTGCTGTTAGGAACAGGATTATCCATAGAGTGGATGCTGAGAAGAGTAAAAGATAATTGGAAACGCTTGCTCTATGCAGGGGTAATCCTTTTTATACTCTTTCTCATTTGGGCAGAATTGGCAGTTGGTATTTTTGGATCACCATTCGCGGGCAGCTAAATATTAAGATATGACTATAACACTAAAATGGCTAGATTGGGTAAGCTGGGTATTTGCCTTGTTACTTATCCTTGCAGGAATTATGAATATGATCTATGTGCATATGGGATTAGGTTTAATATACCTGTTCATCTCATTGCTGTATACGCCTACGGTTTATCAAAATTATCTGCCTAAAGTACATCCCGCCCTGCATTGGTCCTTCAAACTTATTCTTGCTGTAGTGCTTGTAATGTTTACGTTGGGTGTGAGTGATCTAGGCGATATGATTGACAAATTGTAAACAAGCATAAACATTTCTATTCGGGCAGTTGTAAACAGGTACGACTGCTTTTTTTCCGTACCTGTTTCAATTTTTGCCGCACGGCTACTTCATCGCAGGCTTTCGTTCTTTACCTTTTCGAGGCATTCCTGTAACATCTCAAGAGTAAGATCTATTTCTTTTTTGTGTGTCCGGTTGCTTACGATTGCGCAGCGCAGCCACACTTTTCCGTCAATTACCGTAGAAGACAGGAACACCCTGCCATCCCTGTGCGTCGCATTGATAAGCCGTTTATTGATTTTATCCCCTTGTTCTGGATAAGGGAAGATGGAAACTGTTAGATCGGGCCATGGACCTTTCTCGTATCCCATCCCACCTATCTTCTCGTAGAAATAGTGGCTTAACGCAATCTTTTCCCTAAGGCACTCCCTGAAAGCAGCAACACCGTGCAATTGCAATGGAAGCCACATTCTGAGTGCACGATTGGGCCTCGATAACTCCACGCCAGTATCGGCCGGGCTAATGTCGTCCACTGCTTCAGTATCATTGAGATAAGGTGCATGGGCCGCGTTTGACTTCAGCAGGTAGTTCACATCCTCCACTAAAACTGCACCTGACCCAAATGGAAGAAAAAGCGTTTTATGAGGATCCATTACTACTGAGTCACTTTTTTCTATCCCCCGCAATCTTTCTCTCATTTCTTCCAGCAACATGAAAAAGCCACCATAGGCCGCGTCTTCGTGAAACCACATGTCGTTTGTCGCAGCAATACCTGCTATTGCTTCAAGCGGATCAACGGCGCCTGTATCGGTTGTACCGGCAGAAGCTACAACGAGAAAAGGCGATAATCCTGTCTTCCTGTCCTCAGCTATGGTTTGCTCTAATTGCCCTGGCAACATTCTGAAGTTTTTATCGAGAGGCACCAGCCTGACGATACATTCATGTAAACCTGTGGTGTTCAGGTCTTTCAATATACTATGGTGCGTCTGCCTGCCAAGATAAACCACCGAATTCCTTACGTTAAATGAGCAGATTCCTTTGGCATCCCTCGCTGCTTTAATAGCTATCAAATTAGCAACTGACCCTCCCGAGGTAAGGTTACCATAAGCTGTGGAAGGATACCCCATCAGTTTCGTCATCCACCTTATTACCTGGCTTTCCATCTTTACACAACCGGGTCCGGAAAAGGCAATACCGGAATATTTGTTTGCAACATCAGCCAGCAGGTCCGCAATTGCTGCAGACCATAATCCACCACCGGGAATAAAGCCCAGGTGCCGGCCGGATGCGCTGTTTAAGTTATATGCACGGCTTAAAAGGTTAATTAACTTTGAACAATGCGGCTTATAATTAAAAACATGGTTTGTCCTCGCTGCATTGCAGCGGTAAAGCGCTTGCTGCAAAAGCATGAGCTTGATGCAACTAATCTGCGGCTTGGCGAGGTAGAATTGAAAAACGATGCTTCAAAGGAAACGCTTGCATCGTTTGGTGCCGATCTGCTTTCTGAAGGATTTGAATTGCTTGACGAAAAAAAATCGAAGTTGATTGAAAAGGTAAAATCACTCCTGATTAAAAAGGTTCAGTCAGGCGAGGTTGAGGAGCGATTCAGCATAACTAAATACATCACAGGCAGGATATTCAAAGATTATTCTACCGTATCAAAGCTTTTTTCCGAAGTGGAAGGAATTACAGTAGAGCAATTCTTCATTCTGCAAAAAATAGAGAAAACAAAAGAGTGGCTTATTTACGATGAACACAGTCTCGGCGATATAGCATTTAAACTGGGTTATAGCAGTACACAACATCTTTCAACCCAGTTTAAAAAAGTTACAGGCATGACGCCTTCCGAGTTTAAAAAACTGGGTGCTTTGCACCGCAAGCCAATCGACGGCGTACAGCAGTAGTATCAAATTACATCGGCACAATTATCTATACATCTTTTCCAAAAGGATGTAACAACAACCCTTTGTTTCTATCAGACCTTTGTATTGTTAAAACAGGTGAGCGATGAACAAGGAAATCAATACAATCAATCTTCCGTTAGCCGGCGTCGAAAGTGAGCACTGTGCTCTAATCGTCGCCAAAGGCTTGAGCAAGGTGCAGGGTATCAAATCACATAAGGTAGAATTGAACAATAACAGGGCGGTTATCACTACCGACGATGAACTGGAAACACTGCCCAGGGCAGTAAAGGCAATCAGGGATTTAGGCTATGATGTGGATACTGCAAAGAAGACGTTTCCTGTACTTAACATGAGCTGTGCATCCTGTGCCATTAGTTCGCAAAGCGTTTTGGAAAACACAGCCGGTGTAGTGAATGTGTCTGTAAATTATGCAAATGCTACTGCACAGGTGGAATATGTACCTACTATCACAAGTCCCCACAAGTTGAAAACAGCATTGCAGGGTGTAGGGTACGACCTTATGATAGATGAAACAGAAGAAGCGAAAGATGCCCTTGAAGAGGTACACAGAAAGAAATTTGAAACACTTAAGAAAAGAACCATCAGTTCTATTGTGCTTTCCATCCCGCTTGTGCTCATTGGGATGTTATTTATGAATATTCCGTATGCCAACTATATCATGTGGGCATTGGCAACTCCTGTAGTGCTCATCTTTGGCAAACAGTTTTTTGTCGGTGCATGGAAACAGGCCAGGCACCGTTCCGCAAATATGGACACACTGGTGGCATTAAGCACAGGCGTTGCCTACCTGTTCAGTGTTTTCAACACAGTTTATCCGCAGTATTGGCACAACAAAGGCTTACATGCACACGTTTATTTTGAAGCCGCAGCAGTGGTTATCGCTTTTATTCTGTTAGGTAAAATGCTTGAAGAAAAGGCAAAGGGAAACACGTCGTCTGCCATCAAAAAGCTGATGGGATTGCAACCAAAAACTGTAACGGTAGTGCATGATGGCGGGCATCAAATGGAAGTGTCTATAGCATCCGTTAAAGTCGGCGATACTTTGCTCGTGAAGCCAGGTGAAAAGATTGCTGTTGATGGAACAGTTAGTACGGGAATATCGTACGTAGATGAAAGCATGATCAGTGGTGAACCGGTACCTGTTGAAAAAAAGCAGGGCGAAAAAGTGTTTGCCGGCACAATCAATCAAAAAGGCAGTTTTCAATTTACGGCAAACAAGGTAGGTGGTGATACTGTGCTGGCACAGATTATTAAAATGGTGCAGGAAGCACAAGGCAGTAAAGCACCTGTTCAAAAGCTGGTAGATAAAATTGCAGGCATCTTTGTTCCCATTGTTATTCTAATTGCGATAGTTAGCTTGGTGGCTTGGGTGGTGCTGGGTGGCGAAAACAGTTTTACACAAGGTTTGTTAGCATTGGTTACGGTACTTGTCATTGCTTGTCCTTGTGCATTGGGTTTGGCTACGCCTACAGCAATCATGGCAGGTGTAGGAAAAGGGGCAGAGAACGGAATACTGATAAAGGATGCGGAAAGCCTGGAACTGGCTAAAAAGCTGAATGCAATTATCCTGGATAAAACGGGAACTATTACAGAAGGTAAGCCGGAAGTAGCATCAATAAAGTGGAAAAGCGGTGAAGATGAAAAAAAATTATCCGCTTTGCTATTCAGTATTGAACAACAATCGGAACATCCTTTGGCAGAAGCGGTTGTTCGCTATTTCAGGGAGAAAGGTGTTCAGGCATTTCAAATCGAACAGTTTGAAAGTATTACCGGCAAAGGTGTAAAGGTGATGCATGGCAGCAATACTTATTTCTTGGGAAGCCCTGCTTTGATGCAGGCAGAAAACATCAGCATACAACCTGTTTTGCAGGATGCCGCAAATGAATGGTTGGCAAAGGCACAAACGGTAATTTGGCTGGCTGACAGGCAAAACACCTTAGCAGCTATTGCCATTGCTGACAAGATAAAACAAACCTCTGTAGATGCAGTAAAGGCATTGCAGCAGGAAGGTGTCGAAGTTTACATGCTTACAGGCGACAACCAGTTTACCGCCAAATCCATTGCAGAGCAGGCTGGCATACAACATTACGAGGCTGAAATGTTACCGGCGCAAAAAGCTGAGTTTGTCAGGAAACTGCAGCAGCAGGGTAAAACAGTGGCAATGGTTGGCGACGGCATCAACGATAGTAACGCTTTGGCACAAGCCGATGTGAGCATAGCTATGGGCAAAGGCAGCGATATTGCAATGGACGTAGCCAAAATGACCATCATTTCAGGCGACCTGTCTAAAATACCGAAAGCCATTACCCTGTCACGTAAAACAGTGGCTACCATCAGGCAAAACCTGTTTTGGGCATTCATTTACAATATCATAGGCATCCCTGTCGCCGCCGGGATATTATACCCCATTTCAGGCTTTTTGCTAAACCCTATGCTTGCAGGTGCGGCCATGGCTCTCAGCAGTATAAGCGTAGTGGCAAATAGCCTCAGGCTGCGCTGGCTGAAACTTTGATAATTAAATATTCACGATAAACCTAAATAGTATGAAGACAGTAGAGTTGAAAACAAATATCATGTGTGGCTCCTGCATAGCGAGTGCAACACCCGTACTAAACGAAAAACTCGGGCATATTAGCTGGAATGTTGATACGGCTAATCCCGACAAGATACTTTCAGTAAAAACAGACCTCAGTGAGCAGGAAGTCATTAAAGCTGTTGAACAGGCAGGTTACAAAGCGCAACCGCTTAAATAACAGGTCACAATAAAAAAGGCTACTTTTTCGGGTAGCCTTTTTTATGCTTTACTTGATAAGCTATTTACCCCCAAAACGCCAACCGAGTAATAAGGTAGCGCCATTGTTGGTTAATTTAGCATCGTCTTTATCAATGTCTGTGAGACCGAATTGATACCTTGCTGATACAAATAACGAAGTAACCGGTATCTTAAACTCGAGGCCTAGTACAGCCGCCACATCAGTAGTATTGAAAACCTCCTTTATATTGATCGATCCGGCGGCGCTTTTCATCTTTGCGCCCGTTAAGATACCTATTTGTGGGCCGGCATAAAGACTGAACCCTGATCCTACAAACTCATACTTACCAAGCACCGGAATGGCTATGTAGCTCAGTTTTTGCGACATACCGCCCCCGCCTTTTGCGCCCATTTCGGAATAGGCAACTTCAGGCTGAAGCGAAAATGAAGGGCCGAGAGGCAGGTTCAGGTCAACCCCTATATTGATGCCGACGGCACTTTCAAGGCTTCCTACCTCTCCACCGTATTTTGCTACGTTAATTCCACCCCTGATGCCTACCCCCGGGAGTTGTGCAAAGCCAATAGAGGTAAAAAATATCGCTGACAATACCAGGTACAGTTGTTTCATCTGTTTCTACTTTAATTAATTAAATGTTGATTGTGATAGATTTTGACGACTGCATTGCAGCAAATCTTGTTCCATGGAGTCAATGCTAATATCGCCTAACTGACCCTGCATTTTATCAAGGCAAACGCGTTTGTAGATCTTTGCTTCTACAACTATATAGCATCTAAAACCTCACCGATCTTGGGGCTCTTATAAAACTTGTTTGCTGCAATTTTCTGCAAAATGCCTGAACGATCCGCAAAATAGCTGCTCCTTTTTTCAATAGTCTTGTTTCAGGTCACATTTGAGGTCACATAAAACAAAAAGCAGCTGTGATACTTTCACAACTGCTTGATTTTTAAGCTCCTCAGACTGGACTTGAACCAGTGACCCTCTGATTAACAGTCAGAAAAACACCCCTGCACAACCGTCCTTATCGTTCTGTATAACTATTGAAAATCAATCTTTTATTTTCTTTTTTCTTCCTTTGTTGCTATTTTATTTAGTAATTATCCTTACCTTTATGGTCGTATTCGTGGTCGTATTACGACCACACCACCAAAACCTCAAACCATGCAACCATCAGTTTTCGTCAGCTTCATCCTGGAAGCTAGCCACCCCACAGCCGACGGGAAATGCAACATCAAACTCAACATCTACCGTAAGGAAGGCAAGAAACGATTTGCCACTAAATACCACGTTACCCCGGAAGAGTGGAAGAAAATCGCAGCGCCAAAACTTAGAGATGCAAACCTGAAGGACATCAAAAACGGTCTTGAGGACATACGCACAAAAGCAGAAGCGATCATTTCCCAATTGAATCCGTTCTCAATGGTAGCATTTGAAGAAGCTTTCTTCAACAAGAGCGCAGCCAAACAGAGCACCGATCTAAAGCAATGGTTCGATAACTACGTTAACCACCTCAAAGCCTCAGGTCAAATCGGTACTGCCATTTCTTACAATACTACAATCAACTCAATAGAATCTTTCCGTAAAGGATTATCTGTTCACGATGTTACGCCAGCCCTCTTACTGGATTATGAAACCTTTTTACTCAAAGAAGGAAAATCAATAAGCACCGTCGGTATTTACATGCGTCAATTGCGCGCTATAATCAACCAGGCCCTTGAGGCAAACACAATATCAGCCACACAATATCCCTTCAAAAAGTACCAGATCCCTGCCGGCAGGAACATTAAGAAAGCGCTTGCTGAATCTGACATCAACAAAATTCTTACCTACGAGAGCAACGACCCTAACAAGCAGAAAGCTGTTGATTTTTGGTTGTTCTCTTACCTCTGCAATGGGATGAACTTCGCTGACATCATCGAACTCAAACCTGAAAACATCACTGGCAATTACCTGCACTTCGTGCGGGTGAAAACGAAAAGGACAAAAAAGAAGGACCTACGTCCTATCCGCGTCGGTTTAAATCCTAAAGCCATCGATATAATTAACCGCCAGCGTAACAGGGGCAATTCCAACCCTTACCTATTCCCCGTCCTGGAAAATGACTTAAACCCTCTCACCATTAAACACCGTTGCCAGCGTTTTATCAAGTGGGTCAATAAACACATGGAAGAGGTCAGGCAGGAGCTGGGAATCGAACAAAAAATCGGTACCTATGCAGCCAGGCACTCATTTTCTACTGTCTTAAAGCGCAAAGGAGTTTCCACCGAGTTCATTAAAGAAGCCTTAGGGCATAGTTCGTCATTGACTACAGAAAACTATTTGGATAGCTTTGCAGACGACGTTAAGCTGCAAAATGCCTATCTGCTTACCCAGTTATAGCGATGGAAATTAAAATACTACACAGCATCATTCACAACGAGCTAATGCCTTGGGCTCTCGAGATTGATGCTCAATTAATAAACGAAAGTCTTCGTAATTCAATAGCAATTAATCCAGATACACTGTCAGAACTTACCAGGCAACAGCAAGTCCTTCTATCACCTTTTCGTGCCCTTACCTCTTGGCTTGGTGTTCAGGAATCTTCGGCCGACATCATCCTGGAGCCTTTAACCTACCGCACCGTTCTTCCAACCTTCTCCGATGTTCTGTCAAAATATTACTCAACTGTAATATCGAACGAGGTCCTTCGCCTCTACAACCTGTTTATCCAAATCACTCAGGCCAAAACCGAGGATTTAGACATTATCTTCCAAACGAGCATCTTATTGAGGGAGGTCAAAAAGCTCCTGGTTCAAACCGTCAATGAAATAGAACGTCAGGACTTCGAGTTAACCGACTTCCATTCAACTAAACTTACATCATTCGTTCTCGAACACCTCAAACTCCAACTAACTGCACTATACTTCAGTGTTCAGGCTTTCCATAAAGAGATTTTACCTGAAATAATAGAAGTGGAAGACTTTTATTTGATAGAGCTAAAGCAACCAGTCAGCAAAATTCCTGAGTTGAGCTATGTCAAACCTACCGGCTCCGGAAAAGATAAAAAGCCTGCAAAAAAGCCAAAGTCACTTTCATTTCACTTTAAAGGCGATGATAAAGAACTGCGAAGAATAATTTCTGAATTGTGTAGTAACGTAACCCTGCTTGATGCAGGCGTTACATCTCAAAACCAGCTCCATGACGTACTCGCAGCTTCAAAAGTAACTCAGGATTTGCCACAAGTAAAGCTCGGTTGTGAAACACTGGAGTTTGCCTACATCGTCGAAAAATTAGGTTCGCTGTTCCGCAACCTTACTCCCACCACCATCGGTGATTGCGGTCTTTTCATTTCTAAACAGGGTAATCCAATTGTCAGGCAAAACCTCTACTCCAGCAAATCCGAAGACTTCGAAAACAAGGAGATTATCGATCAAATCTTCGCCGGTACAGCTCCAAAAGATTGAGATCATTGAGATTTCTCATTGAGATATTTACATCTCAACCTTTTCACCTTCAGCTATTTAGATGTTTGGGTCCTAATTCATTTTTATGGACACAAACATTCAGATCATCGACAAGCTCACAGAAATAGCAAACAAGCTAGACGAGCAGAACCTCCTCCAGAAAACAGTCCTCACATTCAACGACGCTTGCAAGTACATTGACGTCAGTCCTTCCCACCTCTATAAGCTTACCAGCGCCAGGCAGATACCCCACTTCTGCCCCCAGGGCAAAAAGCTCTACTTCAGACGTGAAGAGCTCGACCAATGGCTCCAGCGCAACCGGCAGGTAACTGCCTCTGAAGGCATCCAAAACGCCTCAGAACTAATGCGTCGCAGAAAATGATCCCCTAACCTCAAAACACAATTAACATGGCAACGTGTACCATTTTTAAAAACTTCACCATTCCGGTTGAAGACAGGGCTTTGCTCCTGATAGCAAACGACATCGCCTCCGATAAGTACAAAACCGAAGTAGAACACATCCGCTCTTTAAAAGCCCAGGGCAAACACGCCGAAGCCCAGGAAGCCAAAAAGCAACTCCCCGCCTTCACACCTTCAGCCACGTTCACGGAAAGACGCTTGCTTCCTAACTTGAAAAGTTATAGCGGCTTCGTTCACCTCGACTTCGACAAGCTGACGCCTGACCAACTCGAAACCGCTAAATCCATCATCGCCACTATCCCCTACACTTTTCTTTGTTTCGTTAGCCCAAGCGGCAATGGCTTGAAGGTATTCGTTGAAGTCACCACTGGTCCTGAACACCACGAACTCGCTTTTCAACAAGTTCTGGATTATTATGAAAACGCCACTGGTCTAAGAGCTGATCCTTCGGTAAAAGACATCCCCCGGCTTTGCTTTATCACATATGATCCTTCTCGAATCAAGAACATCAACAACACCAAGTATCCTGTTGACGTTCCAGGCGCTGCGCCTATCGCTGAGCCCAATTCTCCCCTTTCAATTCTAACCCCAGTCAAGCCCTTTGTTCAGGAGCCGGACGACTTGGACGCAATGCTCATCTTCAATCAACAAATTCAATTCACCAATCAAAAATTATCTTATGAAACAGGTAACAGGAACAATTACATTTATCGTCTTGCCTCCAATTGTAATCGGGCAGGACTGCCTCGAGATACTTGCTATAATTTATTGTCTGGCCGTTTTGATCTACAACCTCGGGAAATTCAAACGGCGGTAGCCAGTGCCTACCTACATCATAGTCACGAGTTCAATACAAAACAAGCTAAACCCTCTAAAGCCGCTATGCACGAGAACGAGGACCAGCCTATGCCAACACTTCCGGAGAACATCTTCACCTCACTTCCCGAGTTCCTGAGACAAATCACCGACGTAGCATCCTCCCCTGAAGAACGCGACATTCTGTTGCTCGGCTCACTAGTTACCCTCAGCGTCGCTTTCCCAAGCCTTTATGGCAGGTATGCCGACAAGCTCGTTAATGCTAACTTGTACCTTTTCATAACCGCCAAAGCTTCAGCCGGCAAAGGCATCTTGATTCATTGCAGGAAGCTCGTCGAACAAATACACCTCAAGTGCCGGGAGGAAGCAAAACAACTGGAGCGGGAATACGAAGCAGCCCTCCAGCAGTATAATTTAAACAAAGCCAATGGCACTACCGGTGAAAAGCCTGCAAAGCCGCTCCAGAAAATGTTGTTCATTCCCGCCAATAATAGCTCCACAGGCTTCTTTGAAATACTGAACGATAGTAACAACCGCGGTATCGTCTTCGAAACCGAAGGCGACACTCTTTCCTCCGCCTTCGAAAGCGACTATGGCAACTACAGCGACGGGTTTAGAAAGGCATTCCACCACGAACCCATCACCTACTACCGCCGCACCAACAAGGAATACGTTGAAATTCTCCGTCCCTCCCTTTCAGCTATGCTATCAGGCACACCAAGGCAAATACAGATACTCATCCCCAATCCTGAAAATGGGCTTTTTAGCCGTTTCATGTTCTATGTAATGAATATGAAACATGAATGGAAAGATGTTTTCGCATGTAAAACAGAGAATGGATTAGATGACTATTTCGAAGCCTTAGGCAATCAATTCTATTCTTTTTACCAAACGCTGGAAACTTTGCCCGAGATCAATTTCTCATTGAAACCTGACCATCAGGAGCGCTTCAATGCCTTCTTTAGCGAGATACAG
This sequence comes from Bacteroidota bacterium, assembly GCA_023433265.1. Classification (GTDB taxonomy): domain Bacteria; phylum Bacteroidota; class Bacteroidia; order Chitinophagales; family Chitinophagaceae; genus JAEZDR01. The sequence goes on from JAEZDR010000063.1 coordinate 23,694, forward strand.
GCCCATTACCTTGCAATCCAGGAAGAAGACATAGTCAGCTCGGTTCGCCGGTTGGGACTGTCAGCCTATCGCATGATGATGATCTTTTCAGCTTTGCGGATGATGGAAACCGGGGAAATACCTGCAAACATGGTTTGCTCTGAAACTGACTTTACCAACACACTTGCTATTATCAAGGTTCTTGTAAATCACAGCAACCTGGTATTCAACCAAATTGCCCAGGAAAGCCTGAAGCCGAAGCCAAAATGCCGTAAAGAAAGCCTCCTGCATAACCTTCCCGAGCACTTCAACCGGCAGATATACCTTGAGGTGGCTACTAAGCTTTCCATACCCGACAGCTCCGCCCAACGTTATATGAAACACTTCGAATTGGCAGGTTTAGTTGTCCACGAAGGCCACGATAACTACTGCAAACCCCTCCCCGCGGCATAAATACCTCTTATGAAGATTTGATGATTTAATGATTCTGAAAACAAGCCACTTCTTTATCCTAAATAGTTTTTTACAATTCTCTGATTATTCTACATTTGTCAATATTTGACAACTCAAAACCTCCAGATGGCCTCATTTGGTCAAACCATCAAAACGCTTAGAGAGCAGAAAGGCCTGCTACAACGCGAAGTAGCTTCTCGACTTCTTATTGATGTTCCAATGCTGAGCAAAATTGAACGAGGTGAACGCTCCGCAAAAAGAGAGCAGGTAATAATTCTTGCCGCCTTGTTTAAACAATCAGTAGATGAGCTGCTTTCGCTTTGGCTTGCCGATAAGGTTTACGACGTTGTAAAAGACGAAGAGGTCGCTTTAAAAGCGATACAAGTAGCAGAAGAACAAGTAAAGTATCAATTTAAAAATAAGAATAAATAATTCATGCCTACGATACAATTTAAAGGTAAAAACATTATTTGGAACCATCACCTTAGTGTACCATATCACACTTTAGAGGAGAATAGCGAATTGGCATTCCAAGAAGAAAAGGCAAACGGTAATTTAATTATCGAAGGGGATAATTTGACTGCACTAAAAGCCTTACTTCCTCAATATGGTGGTAGAATTAAGTGTATCTACATTGACCCGCCATATAATACTGGTAAGGAAGATTGGGTTTATAGTGATAAAGTTAATAGCCCGCTAATTTCCCAATGGTTAAATAAAGTTGTCGCAAAAGATGATTTGACAAGGCATGACAAGTGGGCTTGTATGATTGTACCCCGTTTGAGGCTATTGCGTGAGCTCCTGTGTAGCGAAGGTGTGATTATCATTTCTTGTGATGATAATGAATATTCTAATCTTAGGTCATTAATGAATGAAATATTTACAGAAAACAATTTTATTGGAACTGTAGTGTGGCAAAATGCAACTGATAACAATCCAACAAATATTGCTACTGAACATGAGTATATTCTCTTCTACGCCAAAGACAAGGAAAAAATTTCTTCTGTTTGGAAGTCAAGTGTTTCAATGGCTAAAGAAGAATTAATCAAAATAGGCAAAGAACTAAATGAAAAATTTACCGACCAGGAAGAACTTCAAAACGCCTACACGGAGTGGTTCAGAGAGAACAAACAGTTTTTAGGCAAACTCGATAGATACAAATACATTGATGCTGGAGGGGTATATACAGGAAGTCAAAGTGTTCATAACCCTGGTAGAGAAGGTTATCGTTATGACATAATTCATCCTGAAACAAAAAAGCCGACCAAGCAACCTTTAATGGGTTATAGATTTCCCGAAACAACCATGCAAGAATTGTTGGACCAGAAGAAAATTCTCTTCGGCGACGATGAGAATAAAATTATTGAGTTGAAGGTATATGCACACGAGTATGAAGACAAGCTTGCCAGTGTGTTTGAACTGGATGGTCGTTTAGGAGCATATGATTTAAGAGAATTGTTTGGCAAAGTGCCTTTTAAAAATCCAAAGCCAGTGCAGTTGTTTACACACATTTTACCTTTTTTAACTACAAATTCAGATATTATTCTCGACAGCTTTGCAGGCTCAGGGACTACACTTCATGCCGTAATGGAATTAAATAAGGAGGATAACGGCACTCGCCAATGTATTTTAGTCCAAATGAGAGAGGACACACCTGATGAACCAGAAAAAAACATATGCAAGGACATTACAAGGGAAAGAGTAAAAAGGGCTATTGAAAAATTTGGCTATAAAAGTGGATTTAAATATTTGCAGGTTGGTATTCCAATCGATCCAGAAAGCATGTTAGAAGGTAATCTTCCTTCTTACGAACAATTTGCACAATACGTTTATTATCTCGCAACAGGCGAATACCTTGCGGATAAGGATAAAGTAGATGTTGCGAGACACTACGTTGGCACAAGAGGTCACCATTCAATATTTCTTATTTATGAGCAGGATATGGACAAGCTCACTCGCCTTGCACTAAACCTTGATGCCGCTAAGCAAATCATTCAGGATAGTCCGAACAAAAGACGAATTGTTTATGCACCTGCATGTTTCCTTGATGATGATTACATGGAAGAACATCAAATAGAATTTGTCTCTATTCCTTACAACCTGTTTGAAAGAAAACAAAACGCTTAATTCATGTTTCTAAAGAACTATCAAATACGGGTTGTAAGTGAACTGAAAAACTTTCTTCAGAAGGCGAAAGAAAACAGAGTAGCTATTGATGCAGCTGCAAAGCACTTACCTGAAAACTTACGCAATAGCTTGAACTATGTTCACACAACCTTTGAAGCAATTGGAAAGCCATTAAATGATATTTGTCGTAATGGTTTAGGTAACTACTATCCTCGTTTAACTATAAAAGTTCCAACAGGTGGCGGTAAAACAGTGTTAGGTGTTGAAGCAATTCGGGAGTACCAAACCTTGTTTGCTCAAAAGAGAACTGGGTTAATAGTGTGGATTGTTCCAAAAGATATTATATACACCCAAACAGTTGAAAGACTAAGAGACAAAAGCGATCCCTATCGTCAACTGTTAGACCAGGCAAGTGGCGGCAAAACTATTATTACCGAGAAAGGTCAGAAATTATCAAGGCAGGACATTGAAGAAAATTTGGTGGTGCTGTTTGTAATGATACAATCAATAAGCCGTGCAAATAACACCGAAGCATTGAAAGTTTTTCAGGACAGCGGTGGTTACGATAACTTTTTTCCAGCCGATAACAGGTACGACTTACATGCACAATGGCTAAAAGAAGTTCCCAACCTTGATACCATGTGGCGGTCAGAAGACCAGGCTCAATTAGTAACGAGCCTTGGTAATGCAATAAGGGTATCAAAGCCTTTTATTATCATTGACGAAATACACAGAGTATTTACCCCAACAGCGAAACAAACCATTGACAACCTGAACCCTGAAATGGTTTTAGGTTTAAGTGCAACCCCAAAAGAGGGAATGAATGTTCTTTCAACAGTAACAGGCTTAGAGTTGAAGGACGAAGAAATGGTAAAGCTCGATTTACATTTAATTCCACCTTCCAGCAACACCGCTGACGACTGGAAAGCGATGGTTCGTGAGGTGAGGACACACAGAGAGCAATTAGAAGAAAAGGCAATCGAATACAGGCAGAATACAGGTGAGTATATTCGACCCATTGCATTAATACAGGTAGAACGGACAGGCAAGGAGCAAAGAGGCAGAGGCTTTGTTCATAGTGAAGATGTAAGGGAGTTTCTAATCCACCTTGGAGTGAACCCTTCTGAAATAGCAGTAAAATCCAGTTCAACAGACGAGTTGGAGAATATCAATCTATACAGCCGTGAAGTTCCCATTCGTTTCATCATTACAAAAGAAGCATTAAGCGAAGGGTGGGATTGTTCATTTGCTTATATGCTCGGTATAATACCGAATGTAAATTCAAATACCTCAATCACTCAATTAGTTGGTCGCATATTACGACAGCCAAGAGGTAGAAAAACAAAGATTAAGCAGCTTGATGAAAGCTACGTTTATTATAGCAAAGGTGACACGAGAAATTTGCTCGATAAAGTTATTGCAGGTTTCAGGGAAGAAGGCTTGGAAGATTTGGTTTCTAAGATGAAAGTCAAAGGCCAGGACGCTGTAAACCCCACAAAGCAAGTTACAATCAAAGATGATTATAAAAAGTATGAACATGCTTTTTACTTGCCAGTTTGGCTGATGATTAGAGAGAATGAAGCTAAAAGAAGATTTAACTATGACTTCGACATTCGACCGCTGATTGATTTTACGACCTTTGCTTTGCCACAGGACGTAGTGGAAAGAATTAAGGCTTCTTTAAGTGACGAGAACAAGGAGCGAAAAGCTTTTGCAGTAACAATAGATGACAAAAGCAAAGCACAATATCAGTCCGAAGATGTACAGGCAAACAGTGAAAGCCTTATTAGTCCCGGATACATAACAAGAAGGTTTACAGAAGAAATTGATAATACATTTTTAGCAAGACAAGTAGCCATCAAATGGCTTGCAGCTATTGAAGCTGAAATTGGAAAAGAGAAAGTTGCAGAGCACTTCAGTTATATCGTTTCAATTTTCACAGCTTCAATAAAAGCAGAACGAATAAAACAGGAGGAAAGCATTTTTCTAAGCCACTTAGAAAATGGGCATTTGGTATTGGCAGTAAGTGATGAAAAAACAATCGGCTTCAAAGTGCCAGATACAGACACCATTACCGTAACAAGTATGCCCAATACTTACACTAAGAACCTCTACACAGATGTTGAAGTAGCTACAATGAACACCCTGGAACATTCTATTGCTGGTATATTAGAAAATCAGCAGAAGCTGGTTTGGTGGTTTAGAAATAGAGTTGCAAAAAACTTCTATTCGATTCAAGGATGGCATGAGAACAAAATTCGTCCTGACTTCATCGTAGCAAGGAAGAAGGAAGATGACAAGATCGAATTAGTATACATTTTAGAAGCTAAAGGGGAGCATCTTGCAAATAATCCAGATACCGAGTATAAGAAAAAGATTCTTGACAAAATGACTGAAATGAAAAAGGCGGGAAAACTTAAGGCTTATCAGACTGAGCTGCATTTTGAAAGCTTGAACGATGTAATTGAAGCATATCTGATCGAAGAGAATAAAGAGGCAGAACAATTGAAAACCTTAATGAGCTAAACTATGATCCTGTACAACAACATTTCTGGTAATATTGCTCAGTTGAAAGAAACGCCTTTTAAACTAGAAAAGGATCTCCAAAAGCTCTTCGAATCGAACTTGGCTGTGCTGACTGGATGGCAGCTTATCAAGTCCGAATTCATAATAAAGACCAATAGAATTGATACGCTTGCCTTTGATTCGGAAAATAAATCTTTTGTCATAATAGAATACAAACGCGATAGAAACTATAGTGTCGTTGATCAGGGTGTATCTTACCTGAACTTAATGCTGGAGTATAAAGCTGACTTTATTGTTGAGTACAACGAAAGCCTTAAACAAAGTCTTAAGAGAGAGGAAGTTGACTGGAGTCAAAGCCGGGTAATTTTTGTTTCCTCGTCATTCACTGACTTTCAAAAACAGTCAACAAATTTTAAAGACTTGTCAATCGAGCTTTGGGAAGTCAAACAGTTTGAAAACAACATCATTCTAATAAATCCACTCAAAAAGTCCGCTGCTGCACCTAGCATTAAGCCAATTGCAAAACAAAGCGAACAACTGGAGAAGGTAGCTAAGGAAATTAAATCGTTTACTGAAGAAGATCATACTTCACGCGTGCCGGAAGAAATTTCAGAATTATACCAGCAATTTAAAACAGCAATTCTGAACCTAAGCTCAGATATTGATGTTCAACCTAAAAAAGATTACATAGCCTTCAAAAAAGGCACTAACATCGTAGATATTACCCTTTTAAAGAAGAATCTGAAGCTTTGGATAAACCTTAGAAAGGATGAATTAGATGATCCCAAGAATATCACTCGTGATGTCTCAACAACCGGCCACTGGGGAAATGGAGATTATGAAATTTCTGTTACCGACGACGTAAACTTGGAATACATAATGAGCTTAATAAAACAGGCTATCCCATCGTGATCAGCTGAATTACAAGCTATTACAAGCTATGGGAGACTCAACAAAACCCTAAACTATTCATTCCTATCAGGAAAGGTATTAGCTTTGTAATACTTCTCTTTTTATAAACACATGGTTAATACGGAGTTCTATACAAAAAGTCAGCTCGATAAATTAGGCAATGCGCTGATATTCCTGTGTAAACACCTGGATCCTACAACTCCCGTATCCAAAACTCATCTCCTGAAGCTGGTTTTCATTCTCGAGGAGTCCTCGATCAAGAAATACGGAATTCCTTTTTTCAATCTCAAGTTCAATGTTTGGAAACTGGGACCCGTATCTAAGGACCTCTATGTTGAACTCACTGACGAACCGAATCTTTTGGCTGACTATATCAGCCGCACAGAAATGAAGAACGGAAACTTCTCCATCTGCCCAAACAAGGAATTTTCCGACGATGAGTTCAACGATAACGAGATAGCACTTCTCAACGAAGTTGCAGATCGGTTTAAATACTGCACGGCAAAAGAGCTCATCAACTTCACTCATAGAAAGAACACCCCTTGGTATAATACGGCTCAAAGGCACGGCCTTGTCGATGCTTTGGAAGAAGGCAGGATAAACGCTACAGACATAGAAATTGACATGTCTGAGTTAATTCAGGACGATGAACAGAAATTAGCACTCTATCGTAGCCATCAGGAGTTCCTTGAACAATCTAGGAGTCTAAAGAACTAGCCGTGTACACGCCTGGAAAGTTAATATTCTTCGATCCCTTTTATTTTAATACCGGAGGCAGTAAACCAAAGTATTTTCTCGTACTAAAATCCATCGGGTCAAACGTAATTCTGGCCAGCTTACCATCAAGTCAAGTTCACCTCCCTGCTAACCAACAGATAAATCACGGATGCCTCGACGTCCCGGACAGTGGAATAAACTGCTACATTTTCGAAGCTGGTCGTCCCATCACTAAAGATGGATGGGCCTTCAACAAAAACACCTTCCTCTACGGTATGTGGCTGGATGAATATGAGGTTTCAGTCCTTCAATCCAACCACCCCATCGCCAATGTTGACTATGAAATTATAGGTGAACTCACAGACGATGAGCTCCAAAAAGTAATTGACTGCTTCCGTACGTCCTCAACCGTTAAGCGTAAGTTTAAACGTCACCTTACCTAATAGGAGGCTGTCGATAAAATCTCCAAATCCTTATTTCCTCATTAAGCATAAAATCCTGTCAATCCTCCAATCCTGTAAATCCTGATCCCTTTTGGACATATTATTCACATTTCCACACCTTTCCCGCGCGATTTTTCACAATCATAGTTTTTTCAGCAAGCATTTATGATATTCGTCTTCCATCCTCAAGCTGAACCAACTTTTGGATGTCTCAACTTTTCCTTTCCATTTGGGGCGCTATAAACACCGGTTGTTTAGCACAACCCCAAAACAAATTATATGGAAAGTATCCGACTCAATGTCATCCCATTCACTCCTGTAAATGACAAGCTAACCTTTGCATTCTACGACCAAAAAACGAATGGATCCGTCTCAATCAAATGGGATAAACTCTTCGACACCTTCCCCGAAGGAAGAGATGCAGCACAAACAAACTACTACACCGACTTCCAACAACCTCGCGAAAACGTGGTAATCAACAAAGAGATTGACCTCTTCCAGGCAATTCAGTTCGGGAAAAACTACTTCCGCTACATAATTCACAACCACTTCAAAGGAATAAAAGGAGCCATCGTATTCCCAAACTTCACTAACGACGTAGAAGTGTGGATAGAACAACCCGCCAGCTCCACCGAACCATACCGCCTCTACAATAAGTTTACCCTAAAGGTCCAATACAAGACGGTTACCAACACCGGCTATGAACTTCTTCTGGCATACAATGGCACATCCAAAGTTTGGAAGCAAAGCATCGCAGATATAATTGACTATGACGGCAACAGGTACACTAAGGTTGTTCACAACGGCATAATCTACCAATATGAAGGTATGCCTTCAGAGTTCAAGCAAGACATAGACAATATCTACCCAATCCTCAATAATGAAATCAAGAGGGACTGGGAGATCGAAGAAGAACGAAAAATAGTCAACCGCTATCCCATTTACCTCAACCACATCGAAACCTTCTATAAAACCTACCTTAAAACTAAGCCATTCAACACTGTTATTCAATTGTCCAATGAAGGTTTCTGCTCAGTCCCGGATGAAAGGATTTTCAAAACCAAGGAAGATGCAAATATGCTTGCATTTCGGGACGGTCCGGACTACAATCCCTTCAACGGCTTACGGGTTAAAAAGCCATTGGTAAGCTATACCGCAAAGCCGGTGAAGTTCTTCTTCATATTCAAGACAACGGACGGTAAAACGATAAAGAATACGTTTTACGAGTACATCATGAATGGCTGGCACAAACCCGTTGATGGAGCTGAGAAGCATACCTCTTCGATGAAGAAATTCATCAATCAAAATTTCAGTATTGATCCTGAGCGCCGCGTAACATTCACGGATGACCAAACGATTTTCGAAGAAGTTGAGCCCCAGCTCAGGCTATTGAAAGAAGATGCAACCTACCGTTGGGTAGCTATATATTTCAGCCCCATCTCAAAAGACGCTAAAACCCACCCTCAGTACTATGCCTATTATAAAATAAAACAACTGCTGCTCGAAAAGAGCATTACATCCCAGGTAGTTTACACAGAAAATCTACCTAAGGATGATTTTTACAACTTCCTGCCAAACATATCAGTGGCATTATTAGCTAAAATAGGAGGCATTCCTTGGCGTCTAAACTGTCCGCCTGAAGAAGAGGTCATAATAGGGATAGGAGCCTTTAAAGCGGCTAAATCAGCGCACAGATTTGTGGGCAGTGCCTTCTGCTTCGATAACACCGGAACCTTCGAAGGATTCGACTGTTTTCGATCCGATGAAACAACCCTGCTTGCAGGATCCATCAGCAATGCGGTTGACCTCTTCATAAAAAAGAAGCATGCAGCCAGGCGCGTCATCATTCACTTTTATAAAGAAATTTCTAACAAGAAAGAACTCGAGCCAATACTTAAAATGCTCCAAACCGTTACAAAGAGAGATATTCCCGTGATTGTAGTTACCATCAATAAAACCGAAAGCCAGGAGTTAATGGGTTTTGATCTAACCCACGGAGGCAAAATGCCGAAAAGCGGCAGGTACATCAGTGCAGGAAAAAACAAATACCTCCTCTTCAACAACGTCCGTTACTTTGACGACAGTAAACTCGCAGAAGCAGACTACCACTTCCCCATCAAACTATCCCTCAAAGCCTCCGACCCCACCATCCTCGACGACTATGCCGTCGCTCGTCAGCTAGTGGACCAGGTATATCAATTCAGCAGAATGTATTGGAAAAGCATTCGCCAGCAAAACCTCCCCGTCACCACACGCTACCCCGAAATGGTCGCCCAAATCTACCCCCACTTCCCCGATAGCAACCTCCCCGACTTCGGTAAGAAGAATCTGTGGTTTTTGTAAGTAGATTGCCGCTGCATGAAAGGGACTAGTTTTATAGATGACACTTGTACACCTTATGTTTTATGTGGTCATGCATTCAGTAAAGGAAAAATGCATGAACTAGCAAACTATCGTTTTGACCGGAACGGTGACAGTTTCATTGCTTCAATAAATATCTTTAGCAAGTATCAGCGGCGAGGAATAGGATACGAGATTTTCCGTCGTGGCTACTGTCATTTCAACTCTCAAACTCCAATAGTGCGTTTCGTTGCTAATTGGAGCGTTTCAGATGAGTATATGCATTTGCCTAACAGTTGTTCTACCAACTTATCAGTTTTCCGTGCACAGAGAGCTAATGGAATTGATGTCATTCAAAGTCTTTGGACAACTCCAACAGGGAAGTGGCTGCGTAGACTTGGTTTTTTAGGTGCAAAGATTGTCAAAGAAACGAACTTTGATGTTCAAGCCGAATTTTGCAAACGGCAATAAGTTGAACTATTCTAAAATTAAGCATTGAGTACCAAAGTTCTTGCCTCAACTTGAGAATCTCTTTCTTTCTTTTGAAAGTCTCGTCTAATAGCTTCCATCTCCTTATTTAAGGAGACAAAATTAGCCTTATCGATTGTATGAACTTTGCCCTCGGAATTTAGCTTTTCAATTACGACCTGCGATTTGTTCAATTTTTTAGCCATATCAAAAGCCTTTTAGGTTTCCTGTAAAGATAGAAAAAGCATGCGAAGCTACAGTTAGACTTGTTAATTTTTTGGTAACATGATCGGGATAGACATATTTATCTTTGTAAGTTGCTAGTATTAAAGGTCTTAGGTTTTCTGTGCGTGCTTCAGTCGCATCAGCCAGGAATATACCTTCAGCCTTCTGTTGCTTGATCAGATCCTTAGTAGACACTTCGCAGACCCAAATGAATTTTGACATACTAGTACCCAAAATCAAATCTTTGGTATCAGTGTCCATTGTTGTATTCACCGCCACATCATTCTTATAGGTTCTACTCGAAGTAAGGTAAAACCTGAGATACAATTCGGAATCGTTCGGAATAGGAAATAACTCTATTAGATATTTTTTTATAAACAACTTCGCCTCATATGCTTCCAAATAAATCTTTTGATAAAGCGGCACTATAAAGAACTCGATTTCACATAATTGCCAAGGACCAGCAGAATAATGCGCAGCAGGTGTTGCGAAGTATGCAAGTTGATATATTGGATGATTGTCATCGATGAACACATACTTTCTATTTACCTCAGCATCATCATAAATAGTTATGTTTTTTGCTGCTAAGCGCCCTCTTAATGCTAAATCAGATTCGATCGATGGCGCAAGAGCATCAACAGTTGCATGTTCAGTCCTTTCGTGGCCGATGCACAGCAAAGCATGTCCAATGCCTCCACCTTGAATAGCGACTATCAAAGGAAGACCACTTTCTACGTACGTGGCAAACAATTTCTTAAAATCATCTGTTCCGAATCGGGCCTTACTGTAAATTCTGGAGCTTAATCCAAATTCTTTGAGAGCAAATGAAATTTGTTGTATGTTCAGTCCTCTTGAAGGTACTTGTCTTTCCATAGACACAGTCCTCAGAGAACCAATTATTTTAGACGGTAGCACCGGGTTATATTCGGCGTATCGGTAACCAAAATATTCCATCATAGCCCACAAAGTTGTTTCTGCGCAGCTTATCGTTTCGGAATCTTGAGAAGAATGAGGAAACCCATCAACTTGAAATTTAACGAAATTCACCGCGGCATCAAACTTTGTTGACAAGCAGAGAAAATCAGAATTATTGAGAGCGTATTTTGATATGATGCTTCTACCTATTACACTGGGATAGGTTGGTCGAAGTACAACAAAACCAAGAAATTTTTTCTCGGTTTCAATTATGCGCGCCGGGTCGCGAAAATCGTCCTCCTGAATTTCACCATTGAAGATAGACAATCTTATACAGTCTCTCTGGTAAGGTGAAAATTTAGAAGAAAAGTAGCAGTAAAAACTATCCCGATACACCTTATCTACATATGGACTTTCTACCAAATAATGCAAATCATCCTTCAAGTTTTGCAAATGCGGTAGAACTTCGTCATTATACACCTTAGAGGCGTCTGTTTTTTCGAAACCGAAAAAATCAGTAAACAATGTAACAATCTCATCTTGCAGTTCTGGTTTCCGTAAAATTGTTTGATTTATAGTCATTAAGCTGCCGTTATTATTCAAAGCTACTAAAGAGATAATGAACGCTCTTTTTTTATGCCTTGTTGCTTAACTCCGGCCCGTACTAATCGTCTTCGATAGCGACGCGGTCAATATGTTTTACGGCCGGCGCAGCCCGCCTCAGGTCGCTAATCCACCCGACTGATGCCAGCCCTTAAGCCACCTTCGGCTCCGCACAACCCAACCGCCACTCGCTCACTCGTGCCCGTTGTGTTTGTTGCCAACGCTTCCGCCCAGCAATTCCTATCTATCAACTATGAAGGAACACTTCAGCTTTCTGGCCAACCCTGCAAGGTAAAAAGGTGTTCGTCAGGCGGTCGTCGGCAAGTAGACGCGCCAAACCTTTGTACTAGTGCCAAGCGAGCTATTTTGAGGCTCTTTAAGGCGCTTGGCACCACTACAAAGCCTTTTGGGTTGCTAGGCAAGTTTGTCACGCTCCTTGCAGCTCCTACGCCTTCCTCACGGCAGCTACTGTGTCCTTCATGCCACCTCATTCATTTCGCTTGAAGCTGCGCTCCATTCCACCACGGCTCGTACCTCGGCATTGCTAAGGCATGGCAACCCTGGGCCCAACCACATGCCTCCACACCAGGGATGCACATGCCTTGTCGCAGCCACCCTACAATACTCGCTGGGTTACATTCCGCATCACTACAGTTCCATTCATTTTGGTAGCATTCAGTCCACCCGCTGCCCACAATTTTGCGTGCCTTGCTGCCTGCTACAGCTGCGGGTTTGTCATAGTTATTGCACCCCAACGCACAAACCCGACGCGAAGCAATAACCTACGCCAAACCCTTGCGTAATACGGTGCTGTCTATCGCGCGATGCGCTTCCATAGCCAGCCCTGTAGCAGGCGCACGCAGCCGCGTCCAGTCGTACCTCCTTCCCGCGGCTTACGACGGCACGCCGTGCCCCCTACGCTACAGCCGCCGTTACTCCCGGCGGCACCCGCGCTTCCTTTAGCCGCAGGCGCTTTTACCCTCTTGCCTTCGCTCGTCCCATGTTCGAAATGTGTGGCAATCATTGTCGATACTAGTAATATCGTTTGTTGATACTTTTACTATTTCTGTGCTCTAGCTCGGAAAAATTTAGAAACCTATATCTCCGGCTTCTTCTACTAAATCATCAACATCCCCAGTTTGTCGCTTTATAAAAGATGAAAGCAATGGGACAGCAAAGGAATATTTCCCATGTCTATTTTTGAATATCAGCCCTAGCTCTACCATTTTTGTTAATATCTGGTTTATGTGGCTTGAGCTAAAAGGTTTTTGAAAGTGGTTTTTTGAACTCTCAGCAATATCTATTACCGAAAATTCATCATCAGCAGTACGAAGGTTTGCAATGACAATCATTAAGTCTCTTTGCCGATCAGTTAATCCGCTCCATCGTCCGGAGTAAAAATCAGTATCAAGCTTTCTAACAATATCATCTAAAAAAACGACCGGGAATTCTCGCCCTAAACTCAGCTGTTGAATGTAGGAGTCAAAAGCTTCTTTACAAAGAAACTGTATGAAATATGGATAACCGCCTGAATATTCCGCAATAGATTTAATAGCAACTTCTGAAAATTTCACTGGGCATTCTTGGTTTTCTATCGGCTTCTTTATGGCTTCTTCACTTTCATCAACTGATAATTTATCTATGTTTAAAATATGAAACATTCTTTCGGCGTATGTTCTAGCCGCCACGAGGTTTGGAAACAACGTTGGTAGGCCTGTAAGTACAAGAAGATAGGGAATTTGCTTGCGTTGTAAAAATTGGACCACTTCCAGAAGAAGTGATAAAGGGTATTGCTTGTCAACCGCCTGGTCTTTTAGAATTTGCGCCTCATCATATGCTAGAACAATTCCAGTTGCTTTTCCATCGACAATTTCCCAAACAGATTCAAGCACCGCCTTCAATTTGTCCGAGTCCAATCCAGGAGTCTCGTTATATCTGTGGATGAGATAATTATATGTTCCCTTTATAGGTATCTTTTCTGTAGGGGAATTAAAACCCACTGACTTAGTTTCATACTCTGCTGCCGAAAAAGCCGAAGAGATTGTTGATATATCAGCGATTATCCTAGTACTCAGGCTCTGCTCGCTTATCGTAGCTGATTCACTTAAATCAGTGCCCGCCCATAGCCAACCTTTACTTATAGCCAATGGTTTGAGCGTCTCTAGTAGTACCGTCTTACCCACTCCACGAAGCCCAGTTATTATCAGATTTTGCATTATCGGCTTCTGTGTCAGCAACTTAAGAAACTCGGTTTGCTCATCTTGCCTTCCCGCTAAATATGGCGGCTTGTGTCCTGCCCCCGGTCTGAAAGGATTTAAGAATGCTTGCATAGTTAATATATTTAGTGCCGCAAAGATAATGATATAAATTTAGTTGGTGAACTAAATTTAGTGAAACTCATAATGCATGCTAAATTTAAAAAACAAATCAAAGTTAGGCGGCTATCACAGCCCCTAACAATTGGCTGCAAAGAAATTCCGCCATAAACACAAAACCCACTCACAAGGCCATCTTTTATTGCGTTGCTTCTTTGCAGCCAGCCACGCCGCCTGGTTAAAAGGCTTTCTTTTTTTTCTCTTTTTTTCTTTGTGAAATTATAATAATGGGATGCAGTGATGGATGGAGTTCTATTAATGGCAGGCACCGTCCAGACCGAAAAGGATTAAAATCTGAAGCTAACCAACCAGGAGCGACGATGGTGACCAGCAGATCTGTACGGTAACGTCAGCCTGAACGCGCCGAAACGAAACGAAGGACATGCCGAAGCTTCCTGGCTAACAAGCTACACGATTGCACATCCCGGCGACTGCTTTTGCACTTCTATTTTATAAGCTAAGATAGCTACGGCAGGCCACGCACATTGGCCGACCTAAAAAAACCAAAAGACTACGGCATAAACGCGAAGCCACCCTGCTGAAGGCCATCCTTTATTCCGTTTCCTTTTGGTTTTTTATCTGCCTTCGCTGGTGAGTTGCTCATAAAATTATCAGTTATGCAAAAGCAGCTCCGTATTATCAGCAGTCGTCGTTTATCAGTTTGCCCGCTCAGCACTTCCACCTTCACAGTTCCATCAGTGTTCCGGTTGGCATCATCCCGCCACATGGGTCGTTTGCCATTAGCTTTCCACGTTCAGCCAGGTGTCGTCATCCACATCCTTCCTTGTGCCTGGTACGTTTGGCGCTATCCTTCAGGTCGTAGGTTTCTGTCAGCGCTGCCCTTTTAAGGGTAGTGCTTTGACGGTTGAAAACATTTGGCCCGAGTAGAAACCCGGGCCTCAACCAAAACTAACTGCTTATGAGATTGGCATAAGTGCCAATAACAAGCAACAAAGCTATGCAACAATGTTCACCGCATAAACATAAAAAAGCCCCGGTAGAAACCAGGGCTCATCCAAAACCTCAAAGCATCAATATCATTACACCAAATCCACCTTCACCAGCTGCAATGGATTGTACTGGCTATTTTGAAGGATGTAGTCAACGCCGTTTACATGCTGATAAAACTCAACACCAAGCGAAAGGAACAATGGCTTAGTTGTGTTCGCTGTTACAGTATTGCTTAGAGTAATTGCAGCAGCAATATTGCCCGCTGTCAATGGCAGCATTGCAGAATCTTGTCTACTTGCTACAGTGGCCCCCGAGATGAAATCCACCTCACTACCGGCAGACACAATCTTGAAATGAGTTGTTCCAATAGGAGGTATCAAATTCAATGTTGGATCAAAAACAGGAATTAAAATGTCCAACTTTCCGGTCACCCTGTCAACATCGATAGTGTAAGGAGCAGGAATGTAGAACCAAGTTTCGCGTCAATGTTGAAATCAAAGCCCTCAGCAAGCATCAAATTACCATCTAACAGGTTTCTCTTACCCCGTGCGCTCGTTCCATCTTCCTGAACAGCCTTTACAAGCTGCTTAGTAAAGCGGCCAACTGCAAGCCTGTCAGATGCACCCTTTACAAGAGACATCATCGAATTACGAA
>JAEZDR010000093.1 GCA_023433265.1 Bacteroidota bacterium
TAGCAATCGTTTAAGGGTTAGAATGATAAATGCCCGCACAAGGTAAGCCTAATGTGTAATATTTACATATTATATTTATTTTTCGCCTGAACTATAAATTTTTTCAGATGTACGAATTCACGACCCAACTAAGAGTACGCTACGCAGAAACGGACCAGATGAATATTGTTTACTATGGCAACTATGCCCAGTATTTTGAAGTGGGACGCGTGGAAAGCATTCGCAACCTCGGCCTTAGCTATAAGCAAATTGAGGAGCTTGGAGTTATCATGCCTGTTGTTGAACTACATTGTAAGTACCTGAGGCCTGCCCGCTACGATGATCTTATAACCGTTAAAACCATCCTGCGGGAATTGCCTTCCGGCCATCGTATTGAATTTTTTCAGGAAGTATTAAACGAAAAAGGTGATTTGCTTACGACCGGCCGGGTTGTACTTTATTTTCTGTCGGCCCACACAAGGCAGCGTACCATAATGCCAGGTGCATTATTGCAGAAACTGGGGCCCTTCTTCAAGGCGGTCTAGCGCTTAAAAGCTTGAACAAAAAATGCTAATAAAATGCTAAGGCATGCCATTTGCAAACAGCACAACATGAAGCATATATTCATTATCGCTGCGCTACTTGTGGGAGCTTTTGCTTCCTGTCAAAATACAGATGGTGATGTGGAAGGGGGCAGTAGTGACGAAAAGAAGGAGAAAAAGAAAGTATCCAAGCGGGATTATAGCATTACTAAAGCAAACTCCTATAGCACAATATTCTTTGATAGCCTGCAGTTAGAGAAATATGTGGTTGAAAACAATATACCTGACTCAATTTCGAGAAGGATGAGGAGCTTTTATAACACCCGAAACTATCAATACGCCTGGTTTTCACAAGATGGCTTTACCGAACAGGCACTTGGCTTTTGGAATTTGTACGATTACCATCTCACTTACGGACAGGACAGCACCCTAACAGAAGACAAGAAGCTACATAACAGGATGGAAGCTTTAATGGTAGGGAATTTTTCTGTGTCAGCTTCCAATGCGTCCTATCTCAAAACGGAACTACAGCTAACTGAACGCCTCATAACCTATTCGCTGAAAAACTTTCAGCACAATAAATATGTCAAGCGAAAAGAATTGGAACGGTTTGTTCCGTTCAAGAAACAAGATGCTATGTACCTTGCAGATTCGCTCTTAAACAAGAAACATAAGGACAACAAATATTTTGAAGATATAAACGAGGCTTACGGGCAGTTGAAAAAAGAGCTTCAGCGTTATTACAATATTGCAAAACAAGGCGGATGGCAAGCTATCGCAGCACCCAAAAAAGGTTTCAAAAAAGGCGTTACAGATCCTGCCATCAGGCAAATCAAGCAACGACTCTCCCTCACCGGCGATCTTACCGTGCGCGATACCAGCCAGGTGTACAACGACACGCTGGAGCTGGCGGTTAAACGGTTCCAGCGTCGTTTTGGCCTTACGGAAGACGGTGTAGTCAATGCTAACCTTGTGAAGGAGATGAACGTACCAGCAGTAAAGCGGGTACAACAGCTGCTGCTAAACCTGGAAAGGATGCGCTGGATGCCCAGCCGTCCGGATGGAGAATTGATCATGGTAAATATTCCCGAGTTTGTATTGCACGTAACTGAGAATAAGAAGAAAGTATTCGACATGGCCGTGGTGGTAGGCAAGCAGGGCAACAACACCATGATGTTTACAGGCGACCTGAACCAGGTGGTGTTTAGCCCTTATTGGAATGTTCCATCGAGCATTGTGAAAGAGGAGATACTTCCTGAGTTGCAGAAAGACCCTATGTACCTTGAGAAAGAAAACATGGAACAAGTAGGAATGGAAGGCGACCTTCCTGCCATCAGGCAACGACCTGGCGCTGGCAACGCCTTGGGTAAAGTAAAGTTCCTCTTCCCTAACAAGTTCAATATCTACTTTCACGATACTCCGTCCAAAAGCCTGTTTAAAAGAGATAAACGTGCATTCAGCCATGGCTGCATTAGGTTAAGTGATCCTGAGAAGATGGCAAACTACCTTTTAAGGCACAATGATGAGTGGACGCCATCCCGCATTGTGGAAGCAATGAACGCAGGCGTTGAGAAGTTCGTCAAACTAAAGAAGTCAGTACCGGTATTTATCACGTACTATACTGCCTGGGTAGATGACGAAGGCTTACTTAACTTTCGTGAGGACATCTATAAACACGACGCAAAAGTGATGAGTAAGATGTTTAAAAATTAAGCACTGCTTTACACATCCCATGTTTCGTGTATGTATTATTAAGAAGGGCTCAAAACTATTTGAGCCCTTTTTATAATTCAGCGCGGCTACTGTATTTTCACACCCGAAGAACTTTAGATGCTAAACAAGCTGTTGATACAAAACTTCGCAATTATACAGTCGCTGGATATTACATTCAGCAATGGGCTTACTATCATCACCGGCGAAACAGGTGCAGGAAAGAGTATCCTGTTAGGTGCCCTATCCTTAATTCTGGGCGAACGCGCAGAAAGCAGCATGTTGCTAAATCCGAAACAAAAATGCATTATAGAAGCAGAGTTCAGTCAAAACAATTCATCAGTATCTCAATACCTTTCCTCTCAATCCCTTGATGACGATTCTGAACTCGTGATACGTAGAGAGATTTCTTCCAATGGCAAGTCACGGGCTTTTATTAACGACACACCGGTTACGCTTCAACAACTGCGAACGCTTGCTCTCCTGATAGTGGACCTAAACCAGCAGTTTGATAGTATGGAGCTGCGCGAAGAAGATTTCCAGAGGCAGGTAGTAGATGCCATAGCCCACAACGAAGACATGCTGGGCCAATACCGTCTTTATTATAAAAACTGGCAGAAAGCAAGAAAAGAACTGGAAGCCCTTGAGCAGCGCAAGATGGACTTCAATAAAGAACTTGACTACAACCAGTTTCTTTTCGATGAGCTAGACGAACTGAACCTTACCGAAAACGAGCTGGAAAACATAGAGCACGAGCTGCAACTCCTTAACAACGCTGAAGCCATTAAGACCACTCTTACCGGTTGTGTTTATACACTGGAGGAAGGAGAAGCACCGCTGGTACCTGCCATCAAACAATTGCACCAACAACTACAGCCCTACAAAGAACTGGATAGCAACATCAGCAGCGTTGCAGACCGGCTGCTTTCCTGCCAGGTAGAGCTGAAGGACATTGGAAACGAACTTAATCACATAAACAATAACCTGCATTTTGATGCAAGTCGTGCACAGCAATTAAATGATCGGCTGGCCGCAGGCTATAAGTTATTAAAGAAACATGCTGTAAGCACCACAGCCCAACTGCTTGAAATAAAAGAACAGTTGCAGGACAAACTGAGTGTATTTTTAAGCATAGACGAGGAAATAGAAACCAAAAAGAAAGAACTGGGTAACCAGCTTGATGGTTGTAATAGCTTAGCTAAACAATTATCCACTAAAAGAAAATCGGCTGCTCCAAAAATACAGGCGGAGGTAAACGAATTGCTGTGTCAGGTAGGCATGCCGAATGCGTCGATAAGAATTGTTATTGAGGACGCTCAGTTAAACCTTAATGGAACTAATAACATAGAGTTCTTGTTCGATGCCAACAAGAGCGAACGCTACCAGCCTTTAGGAAAGGTAGCTAGTGGTGGCGAACTCAGCCGCCTCATGCTATGCATTAAAACCCTTGTGGCTGGTAAGATAGACCTCGCCACCATGATATTTGACGAGATTGATACAGGCATATCCGGAGAAGCCGCAAAGCAGGTAGGCATCCTTCTAAAGACGTTATCCAAAAATAAACAAGTGCTTTGCATAACGCATCAGCCGCAAATAGCAGGCAAGGCCTCTGAGCACATCTTTGTATATAAAACGCTGAATGAAAACAAAGTAGAAACCCGCATCAGGAAGCTGTCGCAGGAGGAGCGTATAACAGCTATTGCACAAATGCTAAGTGGAGAAAAACCTACAGCCGCTGCCCTCGCAAATGCAAGAGAAATGGTGATGAACTAAAAGTCTTTCCAAACGTAAAACTTGTTCTTTTCTTTAAGCACATTATTATCGTACAACTCAAAGAAGTACCATCCCGCAGCAAAGAAATTGCCTTTGTCAAGGGTTAGGTAATCGTCCTTCAGATGCTTTAAATCGGCCACTTCATCTCCTCTCTCATCAAATATTTTAATACGGTAATGCCTGCTTGAGGCAGAAGGCAGGCTGATAATCACCAGGCCATCCCTGGCTGTATAAACAAACTTAGAAGGCTTCCAAATCTCTTTTGGCTTAAAGGGCTTCAACAAAACTTCCGTTGTACTTACGGTAAACAGGGTGTCCTTTGTTTTACGCATAATAGAATCTCTGAAGCGCAGGTAATCCTCATAATTAAGCTTCAATAAAACAGAGTCACCCACTTTAATAGATACCGTCTCAGTTTTTAAAGAAACCATCGGGGTGTCTATAACTGTGGCAGTTTCTAGTCTTAATTCCTGCACCCTCTTCTTTGCTGTTCCACCTGTGGGCGATGGTTGTTGGGAGAAGGTGTAAGCATAGTCCTTATCGTCCAGCACAAAAAATATCCTATAGTATAAGGGCCTTCCCCATGCCTGGTCGTCTATGATTCCGTTCTGCGGCAACTGCGGAGAAGGAGAGGAAAAGATAGTCTTGAACCTCGACAAGCTATCAAACGAGCGCTGAACATTTAACTGTGTGCAACGTGCACCAAAAGGATTCACCCAGCTTATGCGCACTTTGTGGAGTCCCATAGGGTGTGCAGAAAACCGTGGCAATGTATCCTGGGCCTTTATTGCCAACATGCAAAAGCATCCAATAACGAGGCTAACTATTTTGTTTATCATTTGAAAATCTGCGCAAATGTAGCAGGCATTCGCTATTCAAATATTATGCTGCCTTTTGGAAGTGAGGAATTACCCTGCAGCCCGCCTGTGTGTATCATTATAACATTGCTTCCTTCTGCTATGGCACCTCGCCTAATCATCTGCCATGTAGCATAAAGCGCTTTTGCTGTATAAACCTTATCGGTAGGCAACAGGTGTTTGGTAAAAACCTGGTTCATGAAGTTGAGCAATTCCTGGTTGTGTTTGGCAAAGCCACCAAAATCAAAGCCGTGCTCTATGGCAAACCTTGCGGTTGAAGAGCCTAACACAGCTTCTATTTCCGCTTGCAGGCTAAGGTTTTGCTTCATTACGCTTATCCCTATAACTTTTTGATGGCTATTTGCCTTTGTGGCTATCCCGGCAAGCGTAGTGCCCGTGCCTACTGCACAAACTATATGAGTAAAGCCTTCTGCATTTTCAATCAGGTCATAAATGCCGGCGGCCCCTTTTACACCCGGTGTTCCGTATCCACCCAAATCTATTTCATAAATCTGCTGGTCTCTTCTGTGCAAGTATGAACCCCTGAAATCTTCTCTACCCGCAAACTCCAGCTGCATGCCTAATTCCATGCACTGCTTCATAGTGCTGGTAAGCCTGGCGCCGGGGTGCGCGCGAACAATACCCACGCTTTTGAACCCTGCAAGTTTGCAGGCGTATGCTGTAGCCACAAGATGATTTGAATAAAGGCCGCCTTTTGTTACGATAGTAGTATATCCGCTATCTCTCGCCTCCTGCAAATAGTACCTTAGTTTATATAACTTGTTTCCGCTTACTACTGGATGAATAGCATCAAGCCGAAGTACGCTTAATTCCACTTTTGCCTGGCTAAGCATATCATCCCGCAAGGATTGCAGCGTTGGCTTCCTGAACTGGCCGTAAGCAGTATCTATGTCATAAATGTTTGTAACCAAACGGCAATCCTTTAGTTTCGCAAAGATTAAAAAAAGAATATGGCACCCACTCTTGTAATATTAGCGGCCGGAATGGCGAGCAGGTATGGTAGTATGAAGCAAACACAAGGTTTCGGTCCTTCAGGCGAAACGATTATGGACTATTCAATTTACGATGCCATCAAAGCCGGGTTTGGAAAGGTAGTGTTTATAATTAGGGAAGATTTCGCTGAAGGGTTCAAAGCTGTGTTTGAGCCGAAGCTGAAAGGACGTATAAAAACAGATTATGTCTATCAAAAGCTTGAGTCGTTTGTTGGCGATAAGCAGATACCATCCGACAGATCAAAACCTTGGGGAACGGCTCATGCGGTTCTTTGTTGCAAAGGCAAGGTGAATGAACCCTTTGCCGTGATAAATGCTGATGACTTTTACGGTCGGGACGCATTTGTAAAGGCTTACCAGTTTCTTACAAAGGAAGTTAGCAACGACACCTGGTGTATTATAGGCTACCAGCTAAAACGCACGCTCAGCGAGCATGGAAGCGTGAGCAGAGGCGTTTGCCAAACGGATAACAACGACAACCTGGTATCCATTGCAGAAAGAACAAAAATCTATCGGAACGAAAAAGGAATCATCACCTATGAAGATGAAGGTGGTTTGCATGAGGTTCCTGAAGACTCGCCGGTGAGTATGAACTTCTGGTGTTTTGCTCCTAATGTTTTCGAAATATCAGAAGAGCAGTTTAGCCAGTTCCTGGATAAAAACATAGAGAATCCAAAGTCTGAGTTTTTTATTCCCATCGTAGCAGACCATTTTATCAATTCAGGAAAAGGAAAGATAAAGGTGATTTCTACAACCGCACAGTGGTTTGGCGTTACCTATAAAGAGGACGCACCTGCTGTACAAAAAAGTGTAGATGACCTGGTAAGTTCAGGAGAGTACCCTAATAATCTCTGGGCTTAAAACCTGTATAATTTCAAACTTGTAAAAGCATATGAAATTCACCTACTACGGCCACTCGTCTTTCCAAGTGGAATTGATGGGCAAAAAGCTATTATTCGATCCCTTCATCAGCCCCAACCCCCTGGCTTCTGCAATTAACGTTGACCAAATAGAAGCTGATTATATCTTTCTTTCGCATGCCCACGAGGACCACATAGCCGATGCTGTGGCCATAGCAAAAAGAACTGGCGCCACCTGTGTGGCTCCTGCTGAGGTTTCCTATTGGTTAGGTGCCCAGGGTGTTTCTAATGTGATTGGCATGAATCCCGGAGGCTTTATAACAAGAGAATTCGGAAAGTTTAAGGGCACAGTAGCCATCCATTCATCTTCTTTCCCGGATGGGAGTTATGGGGGTAATCCCATTGGCTTCCTTTTCCATACAGATGAAGTAAACTTTTATTATTCAGGCGATACCGCGCTTACTGCGGATATGCAGTTAATTCCGCTGTGGGGTAAGCTGGATGTTGCTGTTTTTCCTATTGGGGGGCATTTTACAATGGATGTGGACGATGCTATCCATGCAGCCAACTTCTGTAATTGCGAAGCAGTAGTAGGGGTGCATTATGACACGTTTCCACCGATAGCCCTTGACAAACAGAAAGCGACAGAAGCATTTAAGGCTGCAGGTAAAACATTGCATCTACCTCGCATTGGTGAAACGGTAAGTTTCTAAGACCGTTGACAGGGCGAATAACGTGGTTACATGACACTTAGCTCCCATGATTTTCCCGATAATATCGGCGTTAGTAAGCCCCAAACGAGCGGTAAACCAGCGGTAAACGAGCGGTAAACCAGCGGTAAACCAGCGGTAATCGAGCATGCAGAGGGTGAGAAGGCAGGAATTTGACAGAACGTAGAGGTGAACAGAGTCAGGGTTGAGAATTGAGATCGCCCTTCCAAAACATTCCTTGATAAATTTGCAAGCCCGGTGAATGCCGGGCTTTTGCATGCCTTCCCGTAAAGAAACGCAATGCCTTGCTTTCCAGGGCCTTTCAAGCGGCGGAAACTAAGATGAGATGAGGCAACGACCTTGCTGGCAGCTACTGGTTCCTGTTCCGGGTCGTTAAGCTTTTTTTGTACAGCAGCAAGTGCTATAATAAATTACATTTGCGAAGCTTGAACCGAAGTAAGCTTCGGTTCCAGGAGTTTGTGTATTTCAACCCCAGAACTTATTAGGAATAATGGCTAGAATTATAGGTGTAGCAAATCAGAAAGGTGGCGTAGGAAAAACTACCACAGCAATTAATCTCGCTGCCAGTTTTGCAGTGCTTGAATATAAAACTTTACTCATAGATGCTGACCCACAGGCCAATAGCACTACCGGAGTAGGGTTCGATCTTCATAATATTACCACCAGTCTTTACGACTGTATGGTAAATAATACTCCTGCACAGGAGGTAATATTAAAAAGCGACATTCCTTACCTCGACCTCATCCCCTCCCACATCGACCTTGTTGGTGCCGAAATTGAGATGATCAACTATCCAAACAGGGAAATGGTGATGAAAAACATCTTTGAGGACATCAGGAACCAATACGACTTCATCGTAATTGATTGTTCACCTTCTCTCGGCCTTATCACAGTTAACTCGCTTGTAGCCGCAGACAGTGTTATCGTGCCTGTACAGTGCGAGTTCTTCGCCCTGGAAGGGTTAGGAAAACTACTTAACACCATCAAAATCGTCCAAAACAGGCTAAATCCCTCTCTCGCTATCGAGGGGATTTTGATGACAATGTATGATGGCAGGCTGCGCTTATGCAACCAGGTGGTTAGTGAAGTAAGAAGACACTTTGACGAACTTGTCTTTACAACTATCATTCATAGAAACACTCGTCTTAGCGAAGCACCTAGTTTCGGCAAGCCTGTCGTTCTTTACGATTCAGATAGCAAGGGTGCTGTAAATTATCTGAACCTGGCAAAAGAAGTGTTGCAAAAAAACAACCTTACCCGGATCACACAGGAAGATCGAATCATAGAATAATAAGTGGATTTTAGACGAAGAAAATATTGATAATGTCAGCACCAAAGCCAAATAAAGATGCACTAGGTAAAGGAATAAGGTCTTTACTTCAAAACATAGACGCAGATCTTAAGACCACCGCAGGCAACCTGTCGCCTAAGGTTGTTGCTGAAACCACGGGTATCAATCGTGTTGCCCTTGATAAAATTGAAGTTAACCCCAAAAACCCCCGTCACGATTTTGACGAAGATGCGTTAAAAGAACTGGCTGCGTCTATCAAGATCCATGATATTATTCAACCGCTCACAGTATCGCAGCTGCCTAACGGAAAGTACCGTCTTATAGCTGGAGAGAGGAGGTTTCGTGCGGCTAAAATGGCTGGCATTAAAGATGTACCGGCTTATGTGCGGCATGCAGACGACCAACAGCTTTTAGAGCTTGCGCTACTGGAAAACTTGCAACGCGAAGACCTGAATGCCATTGAAATAGGCCTTAGTTATAAGCGGATGATGGACGAACTTTCCTACACACAGGAGCAAGTGGCAGAACGCATGGGAAAGGAAAGAAGCACGGTAACAAATTATATCCGCCTCCTTAAACTTCCTCCCGATATACAATTAGCTGTGCGCAACGGTAAGATTAGCATGGGCCACGCACGCGCCCTGGTAAATATCGACACGGTTGACAGGCAGTTATTTGTTTTTACCGAAATAGAAAAAAACCAGTTAAGCGTAAGGCAAACGGAAGAACTTGTGAGAAAGATGTACAAAAGCCAGTCAGGCGGTTCGCCTGCTACTAAACACGACCTTCCACCGGCCTATAAAAGGATACAGGACAACCTGGCCACCCACTTTGGCACAAAAGTTAAACTTGCACATACAAACAAAGGAAAAGGTAGCATTACGATAGAATATTATTCCCTCCAGGAACTAAATAAGCTCCTGGAACAGATGAATATAGATGTAAATTAAATGCTGAAGCAGCTTTTTATACTTGTTTTCATTAGCACGTCCATGTTTGCCAGTGCGCAAAAGACAGACTCTTTGCCTGGAGCTACTACTGCTATTGCCGACTCAATTATAATCCCTGCCGTAGTGCCTGCAATGGGAACACCTAAGGTAACCAAAGCACCTCCTCCGCCACCAACGTGGAAACCAAATCCCAGGAAGGCCACAATCTATAGCGCTATGTTCCCGGGTCTTGGACAATTTTACAATCGTGAACCCTGGTGGAGAATCGGCCTGGTTTACGCCGCCGTAAGTATTCCGGCAATTTTCTTCGTTGATAATAATATTTGGTACCACCGTGCAAGAGTCGCTTATGAGATCAAGGTAAATGAGCAGGTTGACAGGTACCCGGAAATCCATGAACAATTGCAAAGGCTGGATGCCCCATCTATTCAATTCTATCGAAACGAGTTTAGGAAAAACAGGGACTACTCTGCATTGTTCTTCATCCTTGCCTGGGGTTTAAATGTTGTTGATGCCACCGTGTACGCTCACCTCAAAGGCTTCGATGTAACAGATGACCTTTCCATACAAATAAAGCCGACCATAGATCCTTCAAGTGGGGCAGCGGGCGCTTCACTGGTACTTTTGCAAACTGGCAATAAGAAGAAGATTAAACATTACGCATCGCTCTCAACCACTAAGTAAAGAATATGAAAATAGCGCTTATCGGCTATGGCAAAATGGGGCACGCTATTGAAGAAATTGCCATTTCCCGCGGACATGAAATCGTTGCGAAAATAAACCGGAACAATACGGATAATCTCGATAACCTTGAAAACTCAGGAGCAGACGTAGCCATTGAATTTACCAGCCCTGTAAGTGCAGAACAAAACATCAGGAAATGCTTAACTGCAAACATTCCCGTAGTTTCAGGAACAACAGGATGGGTGAAAGAGTTGAAAACGATAGAGGAGCTTTGCATCAAAGTAAATGGAGCTTTTCTGTATGCAAGCAATTTCTCTGTTGGAGTAAACATCTTCTTCAAACTTAATACGCTTTTGGCAACGTGGATGAATGGTCACCTGGAATATGATGTAACTATCAATGAAGTTCATCACACCCAAAAGAAAGATGCTCCTAGTGGCACCGCAATTAGCCTGGCTGAACAGGTTATCTGTAAA
Organism: Bacteroidota bacterium; assembly: GCA_023433265.1. GTDB lineage: Bacteria > Bacteroidota > Bacteroidia > Chitinophagales > Chitinophagaceae > JAEZDR01. Next base: position 10,867 of record JAEZDR010000093.1, read on the forward strand.
CTGGACCGCAAATCAAGGTGGGTAAATGATACTCCTTCTGATCCATCTGCGCTTTTGATTACTAGTGAAAGGATAGATCCTGCTCCGGGAACGCACACCGTCAAATACACCTCAGCCATCGATGATATCGTAATCACCCATGAAGCCCATAGCCGGAAAGGATTTGCTCAGGGTGCAATCCTGGCTGCCGAATTTTTGAAAAACAAAAAAGGGATTTTTACGATGGCAGATGTGCTTTCCTTATAAAGGAAGGTTGTAACCCACCTTAAGTTCAATCCAGCCAGCCGTAACGTATGGCTTCTTTAGATTCACGCCCTGGTAACCGAGTTCCACCTCAATGTGTTGTTCGGAAAACTTAATTCCAGCACCTGCGCCATAAGTAAACTTTGTTTCAGAAGCAAACATTCCATCGTTATTGATGATTGCAAAACCGGCATCGCCATATACGAACATGTATTCTTCAACAAAATAGTGCCGCAGGCCAAACTTGAATGGGATGTATGTTAGGTTTCCAAACTTGTTTCCTGGCTTTTTGAAAAACTGCATATAGCCTACGCGCCCTGTCAGGTAGGTATTTAAAACAGAAATACCGCCGCCTACCTGTGCCCCCGCCCCAAAGCTGTATGCATTTGAGAAATCCTTACCAAATGGTAAAGCAAAACTACCGCTACCATTCACGTACATATAACTTTCCTGGGCTGATGCCTTATGCGTAAACAAAGCAAGGAACAGGCATATTGTAGTTAGGTTTTTAAGCATCTTCCTGGTGAATAACTCTCTCATATCAGCTCAATGTGTTTCAACGTGTCCACCGGCAAGAATGGATTAGTTCTTGCAGATTTTGATCAAAATAAACGAATATAAATGAAAACAGCAATAAGTTTTGCAACCTGTCTGCTCATTGCAACTTCTGCTGTGGCGCAAAATAACATCATTAAATTAAATGTTAGCTCTGCTGTTTTAAAGAATTTTCATGTTCAGTATGAACGGCAGGTTAGCGAGAAGAAATCCTTTGCCATAGGCCTGCGCTACCAGCCGGCCGCAGTCATTCCTCTCAGGCAGTTCCTTGATGGTTATATTGCCAACAGCGACGTACACCTTGGGAGCTTTATCACTTCTAACTTTTCCATCACTCCTGAGTTTAGATTTTATGCTGGTAAAAGGGGTGGCCTCACCGGCTTTTATGTAGCGCCGTACCTCCGCTTCGCAAAATGGAGTGGGAATTTGCCGGTAAGCTATGAATCAGAAACCGAAAAACGACAGGTGGCGCTCAAGGGCTCGATCAATTCGTTTAGCGGAGGTATCATGGTTGGCAGTCAGTATAACCTTTCCAGTCGGCTTGTTTTCGATTGGTGGATAGCTGGCGGACACATTGGCTTGTCTTCTGGAAATGGAAGTTATACAACAAGCCCTGCCATGAACAGGTCCGAGCAGGAAATTCTGAGGAACAAACTTTCTGATCTCGATTTTTGGTTTGTCAGGTTCAAAGCCGATGTAGGCCCTAACGGAGGCACTGCTACTACCAATGGCCTATGGGCCGGGGTCAGAGCCTTTGGTTTCAACCTCTGCTACCGTTTTTAGCTTTACATTCCTGCTTTTAGGTTCTGTAGCATGTCGCGGGTCATTGCCGGCAGATCATACTCGTGCTTCCAGCCCCAATCTTTACGAGCCACGCTGTCATCAATACTCTGAGGCCAGCTATCGGCTATCGCCTGGCGATAATCCGGTTGATACGTAGTAACAAATCCAGGTACGAGCTTAGCTATTTCTGCAGTAATCTCCCGGGGAGAAAAACTCATGGAGGAAAGGTTATAGGAGGTCCTCACCGAAATCTTTTCAGCCGAGGCTTCCATCAGCTCAATCGTAGCCCTTATGGCGTCCGGCATATACATCATTGGCAGGTAGGTGTCCTCGCTTAAAAAGCATTCGTATCTACCTCTTTGAAGGGCTTCATGGTATATTTCCACCGCATAGTCCGTAGTTCCCCCGCCCGGTGCAGATTTATAACTGATCAACCCAGGATATCTTACACTCCGTACATCCACACCATAACGTTGAAAATAGTAATTGCACCAAAACTCACCGGCGTACTTACTGATTCCATAAACAGTAGTAGGCTCTATGATGGTTTGCTGAGGACAATCCTGTTTGGGAGACGTTGGTCCAAACACTGCAATGCTGCTGGGCCAGTAAACCTTATGCAATTTTTCTTCTCTCGCTATGTCCAGAAGGTTTAACAGCCCCTGCATATTTAAGTTCCAGGCAAGATTAGGATTCTTTTCACCGGTTGCTGAAAGGATAGCAGCAAGTAGGTATACCTGTGTTATGTTTTGCCGGATGATTTGCACATGCAGCATTTCTTTGTTCATTACATCCATGCTAACATAAGGGCCTGTTCCTTTCAACAATGGATTTTCCTCCCGCAGGTCCGATGCCACTACATTAGCATCTCCATACATCTTCCTCAAAGCAAGTGTCAACTCAACTCCTATTTGCCCGCAAGCTCCAATGACCAATATCTTTTCTTTCTGCATGTCAAAAAGTTATGAGGTGCAAAAATAGAGGGGCGGTGGCAAGAAAGAAACGACTTTGCTCAGGTTAATTATCAGAAATTCAATAAGAACTTTGAAGGTCTAAGGTTTTTCTTCCTCCGTATTACATGAACCACCGGGCAGCATTTGGGTAGAAGTATCCCTGATTCAGCCATCCCCTAACGCTTTGGCATCTAATTAGATACTAAGTTGCGGTCGCTTTATACCATATTATGCAATACAATAACATGCCTCTTACAGTTCGCCGCTCCGTTGAAGTTGTGGGGCTGCTGGCTGTAGGTTATATTTTCATCAAAGGCCGGGATATTATAATGCCGTTTATCCTGGCTGGGTTCCTGGCTTTAATGTTAATGCCTATTTACCGCAAGCTCACAGGCTTCGGGATACCTAAAACAGTTGCTATTTTAGTCTCCGTAATAACCCTTATCCTAATAGTTTCAGGCATAACCGTTCTACTTAGTTTCCAGGTAGCGGGGCTGCTAAATGATGTTCCACAAATGCAAAAGAATTTAAACGCGCATTGGAATAGCATCAGCCATTGGATAGCCGATCAATGGAACATCCCCATCCGCAAACAACTGGATGTGATTAACAAGCAGCTAAATGGTCTAACCAACAATATCATTGGCCTTCTCCAGGGTGCAGCCGTATCATTAAGCGGAGTGTTTGTATTTATAGGCCTGGTACCTATTTACATCTTCCTCATTATGAGTTACAAGGAACAGCTAAGCGAGTTTGTCTTCCTATGGTTTAAAAAAGATAGTCACCACAAAGTAGATCAATCTTTTCATGAAACGCAGGTGATAGTTAAATACTACCTGGGGGGATTGCTGATCCAAATTACTTACCTCACCATCTTGTTAGGAGGTGCTTTGTTCTTGTTTGGCATCAAGCACGCATTGCTTATTGGCCTCGTGTTCGCCATTCTTAACCTTGTGCCGTACATAGGTGCTTTAATTGGAAATATCATTGGTGTGCTGGTTACGCTTACAAGTTCGCAACAACTTTGGCAGGTTTGGGTAGTGCTGGGTACTATAGCAGTCGTTCAGTTTTTAGACAACAACATTCTTATGCCCCGGATCGTAGGGTCTAAAGTAAAAATAAACGCCCTGGCAAGCATTGCCGGCATCATTATAGGCGGAGCAATGGCAGGCGTTGCAGGTATGTTTTTGTCAATTCCCATTATGGCAGTCCTCAAAATCGTTTTCGATAAAAGCGAAAGCCTCTGCCAGTGGGGTGTCTTGCTGGGCGAGCCCGATGCCGCAAAAAACAAGAACGACAATAGCCAGGGGGTTGTAGACAAAATAAAAAATACTTTAGCAGAACAGCGTGACGATGAGCTTAACGATAAACGTTCAACCGAGAGCTAATAGGGTAAGGTTTCTACATTTCGGTTGAATTAGCCTTATGTATCATTTGCGCTTAGGCTTTGCCCTTACACCGCACTCTGCTATTTTTGCCGCATGTCCCAACTTCGTATATATAATTCTCTAACCAGGCAAAAAGAAGTATTCACTCCTATTACCCCGGGGCATGTTGGCATGTATGTTTGTGGTCCCACCGTCAGCGGCGAAAGTCACCTTGGCCATGCCCGGCCTTATATCACTTTCGATGTAGTTTACCGGTACCTCCTCCACCTGGGCTACAAAGTCCGCTATGTACGAAACATAACTGATGCGGGTCACTTCGAAGAGGAAGGCCGCGAAGCAGAAGACAAAATCAGTAAAAAAGCAGTTATCGAGAAGCTGGAGCCTATGGAATTGGTGCAGAAATACTCTAACCTCTACCATTGGGCAATGAAGCAGCTAAACAACCTGGAACCCAGCATAGAACCTACTGCAACAGGCCACATTGTGGAGCAGCAGGAAATGATCAAAAAAATCATTGAAGATGGTTTTGCATACGAGGTCAATGGCTCGGTTTATTTTGATGTTGAGAAATATCACCACGCGTTTAAAGATAGAGGCTTGCCTTACGGCATCCTTAGCGGCAGGGTACTTGAAGAAATGATGGATACCACCCGCGAATTGGAGAACCAGGACGAAAAACGCAATAAGGCAGATTTTGCCTTATGGAAAAAGGCTCCGCCTGAGCACATCATGCGTTGGGCCAGTCCATGGGGAGAAGGTTTCCCCGGCTGGCACATCGAATGTTCAGCTATGAGTAGTAAATACCTGGGAACCACCTTCGATATTCATGGGGGAGGAATGGACCTCCAGTTTCCTCATCACGAATGCGAAATAGCCCAAAGCTCAGTAGTAAATGGTGTGGCACCGGTCAAATATTGGATGCATAACAACATGATTACCATCAATGGCCGTAAGATGGGTAAAAGCTACAACAACGTTATCAAGCTAACCGAGTTGTTCAGCGGCGATCATCCACTCCTGGAACAAGGTTTCCATCCCGTAACTATTCGCTTTTTCATTTTGCAAACCCACTATAGATCCACTTTAGATTTTGGCAACGAAGCTCTCAAAGCTGCAGAAAAAGGATTGAAAAGATTATGGGAAGCATATGAGAATTTGCAAAAACTTCCTGCCCCCCCAACAGGCGCACCCGATGCGGAATTAGAAGAAAAAGTAAAGCGGTTGGTGGGCGAATTCGAAGAATTTATTAGCGATGACTTTAGCACAGCTAAGGTGCTGGCCAATATGTTCGAACTGGTTCCTGTAATAAATGGTATAAAAGACAGGCACCTGCCAGCCTCTGCCCTCTCACAGGAAACCCTAGAATATCTTAAAACTCAAATGAAACTTTTTGTTGAAGACATATTTGGGTTGACAATGACAACAGAGGCTGACAATAGCAAACTACAAGGCGTACTCGAACTGCTGATTCAACTGCGCAAGGAAGCAAAAACGAATAAAAATTTTGTTCTTAGCGATAAAATAAGAAATGAACTTAATGCCCTCGGTATTCAACTCAAGGATGAGAAGGATGGGGGCATGAGCTACACTATACTTTAATGGCAATGGCAGCCCGGCTGCAAGCAAAATATTCATATGGAAGTCAATAGAACAGAGATAGCAACTCTTGGAGAGTTCGGGCTCATTGAACACCTCACTAAAAACGTTGAACACCAGAATGCTTCTACGGTTTTGGGCGTAGGCGACGATGCAGCAGTAATAGACCATTTTGGAAAACAGACTGCTGTAACAACCGATTTTCTGATAGAAGGTGTTCACTTCGATCTCATGTACACCCCGCTAAAGCATCTCGGGTACAAGAGTATTGTGGTGAACCTTAGCGACATCTACGCGATGAATGCTATTCCCACGCAGGTTACTCTGAGCATTGCATTTAGTAACAGGTTCAGCGTTGAAGCATTAAGCGAGTTTTATGAGGGTGTTTATAAAGCCTGTGAGCGATACCAGGTTGACCTTGTTGGAGGAGATACCTCCACGTCCCAAAAAGGGTTCATTATTTCTGTTACGGCTATTGGCGAAGTCTCTCCGGCAAAATTTGTTAAGCGGGACGGGGCAAAAAAGGGAGATCTTATTTGCGTTTCTGGCCACCTCGGGGCAGCTTTTCTTGGGCTTACGCTTTTAGAGAGAGAAAAGAAAATCTTCATGGAAAACCCTGCTATTCAACCTGACCTCGAACACGAGGACTACATAGTAGGTCGGATTCTTAAACCGGAGGCCCGGAAAGATATTGTTGAATTTCTTGCAACAAACGAGATACTTCCATCAGCTATGATGGATGTAAGTGATGGGCTGAGCAGCGATATCTTACACATCTGTCGCCAAAGCAAAACGGGATGCCGACTGCACGAAGACAAGCTACCCATTGCTGAACCAGCCCGTGCAGCAGCTTTCAAGTTTGGCCTCGATCCAACCGTTTGTGCGTTGAACGGTGGCGAGGACTATGAGCTTCTATTTACAATCAGGCAGGAAGATTATGATAAGATCACACTTAGCGAAGAAATAAGTGTCATTGGATATATTACAGAGTTAGAGGAGGGATGTAAAATTATCACGAGGGGCGGCAATACACACGACATTACTGCGCAGGGCTGGAATGCTTTTGTCAAATAAGCCTCGCACTCTTATTTTTGAAAACGTGAGGACACACCTAAGCTTGGTTCTATTTGTGTTTGTGTTGTTTTGTTCCTGCAAGGCTTCGCTACAGGTTACAGGTGACGAAAAACTTGCCCCGGAAGCTGCTAAAGAAGATATTACGCTCCTCAAAAAAATTCTCGAAAAGAAGCACCCAAGTCTATACTGGTATGCTCCGAAACCGGTTATTGACAGTGTATTCCAGGCAGCCCTCAACGCTATCGCAGACTCAGTTACCGAACATCGCATGCGCAATATTATTGCTGCGGCACTTAGCCAGGTGCGCTGCGGCCATACAGCAGTAAGATATTCGAAACCATATCAGCGTTTTCTTTCTAAAACCCGATACCCTCAATTCCCGCTAAGCATCAAGACATGGAAAGACTCAATGGTAGTAATCAACAACTATCTGAATGATTCTTTGATAAAAAGAGGAACAATCATAACATCTATCAATGGCACAACACCGAAACAACTGTTAGATAGCATGTTTGCACTTATCAGTACAGATGGATACGCAGATAACTTCAAGAGCCAGCTCATCAGCTTCAATTTCCCCCTGTATTATCGAGCTACGTTCGGGTTAAGTAAACAATACAATATTACTTATATAGATAGCGGCGGCAGCGTAGCCAATGCCACACTTTCCAACTTCAAACCAATTGATGATTCAGTAAAAAAAGACCTTCCAAGAGCACTGCCTCCGGATAAACCTCGGCGCAAGCAAAGACAAGAAGCACTACTGCTTAGTAAAAGAAGCCTGAGAATTGATACGACAACTTCCACCGCTTACATGAATATTGCCACCTTTAGCAGCGGCAAGCTCAGAAAGTTTTTTAGAAAAAGTTTCCGCGCTATTGCAAAAACTCATACGCAGTCGCTGGTAATTGAACTTAGGTTAAACG
>JAEZDR010000137.1 GCA_023433265.1 Bacteroidota bacterium
TTTGTTCCCGTTTGTTCCGTTTTGTTCCCGTTTGTTCCTGTTTATTCCGTTTGTTCCTGTTATTTTTTACTCTTCCTTCCTTCGCACAGTCACTTCTCCAGCCGTTTGCGTTTGCCAGAGATGCTGCGGCGCGATGCGGAGCGCAATCGTTCTTTCTTCGTTCCACTCAAACCTCCTTATGCGTATAATTCTAAAAATTCGTCAGTGTGCAGGCTAAAGGCTGCAGCCATGTCTGCCGTTCCAAGTTTTGTTTTGCTGCGGTAATCCGCAATCCAGCGTTTCATGAGTTTTGATTCCTCCTGTGGCACATCCAGTTCCTCGGGTTCGCGCCTGCGTATGCGTAGTTGGTTGAACTGTTGCAGCAGGTATCTTTTTTGGTTGAAAGTAATCATCTCCAAATCGTCTGCACGATGTAAGATAGATATCATGCTTTGTTTCCACTTGCGTTTTACAGCCGCAAGCAGGGGTATGGTAACAGCTCCCTGTAGGTCGGCGGCAATCTCTTTTGCAGGCATCAGGAAAGCAGCGGCAAACGCATTCGCCTCGTGCGATAAGTCTGTGTCAACGCTAACGTTACCGCTGTGCATCACCAGGTGTCCCAGTTCGTAGGCAAGCGTAAACCGCTGCCTGTCGCCGGTGAGGGCTTTGTTGTAAATAATTACAGGAATATTATCTTTTGTAACAATGTGCATACTGTCCACCCTTTCGGTGCCCAAGTTGAGCGGGATGGTAACAATACCCTTATCTTCCAGCACCTTGACTACATTAGGAATGATTGGTTTTTCAACCTCCCATTCCCTGCGCAACCACTCGGCAATTTTAGCCGGGGACAGTTTATCCGTCACCTCATGGCGCGGCAACCGTAAATGATATTTAGGCAGCACCAGGGGTGTAAGCATTTCAACGTGCAGCCTCACCACATTAATTTGGGCATGAATGACGTTAAGAAGTTTTATCGGCACATTCATCCTTCTCCTGTAACCAAGGTGTACAGGAAGGATCTCTCCCGGCCTGTAAAAAAACTGCGGCGGAAAATGCACTGCTTCAGCCATGGGCTCCAGGTATTCATCGCCCAACATAACATCGCCCCTTTCTACCTTGCTTAAATTGGTAGCGCTCATGCCAATGGCGTTCGCCAGTTCATATTGCGATATTCCTCTTGCTTCCCTGGCCAATATTATCATCCTAGGATTAAAGTTTTTAGACATCCTTCATTTTAATGGGAGAACAAAAATAGCCTAATGCTTTGTATTATACTATGATTTCTGTCATCTACTAATGAAGGTATCTGTCAATCCCTGCCCTTGCTTATCAAAGAGGACTTGAGCGAAATGGGATAAACCTCGTAAGAAATGGGACAAAGGGTTTAATAACGCGCTACTACCTGTAAAACCTATTGCTCATGTAATGATTGATCATCTTTTCCTGTCTTTCAAAGTATTCTGCAAAATCTTCGGGCAGGGTAAGATGAGTAGAAACTTCATCATAATAATGCAGGCTGGCACTATATATCCTGGTGGTTCCATGCCTGATTTCAAAATCAAGGGCATCGCAATCATCCATATCCTCTGTCCATGCCGTAACGAAAGCCTTACTATTCAAATATCGCATCCACAGTTGCAGATAATCCAGTTGATCTAATTGTTCCAGGCAGGTAATTTGGAACTTTGAAATAAACGTGTCGAGGGAACAATCTGTTGTACTGATTTGATACATCAATGCCTGCTCTTGAAGGGGTGACTCCAGGCTAGTATAAATGCGTGGCTTAATTAGCTGGTAAATCAAGCCTGAGGCACCCTTGTACCTGTTGTTATGGGATTGAAAAAAAGCGCCCAGTTCATCGGAAGAAATGCAGTCCATGATGGCGAAGATAGCAACATGCAGGAATGCCAGATTTCCGGCACCCATCAGGGTGGGTCAACATCAAAGGTGTTGTGGGTTGATATGAGCAGGAATCTATAATAAGGGCACAGTTACTTGGCCACACTTAAGTAAAAGGCGACAGCAATGATGACCACCAGGAGGATTAATGTGTTTAACGCGATACCTGCTATCTTGAAAAACGTAATTGATTCCTTTCTCAACAAACAAAGCACAGTTGCAATGATACCCAGCAACAGGCCGATCAACAAATAATCGGCTATCAATGGCGTCTTAGGACTTATAAGTGCTTCATTCGCTTTTACCTTGGCCGGGGGTATCAATTGAATGAATAGCAATAGATTTAAAACTCCGAGTAAAAAGGAAATGATTGAAAAGAGCCGTTTCTTCTTTTTCGGTATCAAGTCATCTAACTGCAGTTGCATATATCAAAGTTAAATGCAGAAAGTTTCCTGCACCATTGTTATCTTATCTTTGATTACTCACTTTTCCTGCTACTTAAACTGCTGAACCATGCAAAAAATACTGCTATGCTTCCTGCTACTACCCCTATGTGTTACAGCACAATTTGAAGATTACTACACCGAAGACTTCGCCGCTAGACATGCCAGGGAAGAAAAACTCAAAGCAGACATGCGTGCTTTTGTTGGCCTGATAAAAATTATCAATGGAAGCTATGGCTATGAAGAGGTGGTGCAAGTGCCATCGGCAAATGCCCGCGAGCTGTATAACAGGGCAAGAATCTGGATGGCTGGAGCTTTTGTAAACAGTAATTATGTAATTAGGTTCGACGACAAAGACTCAAACAGAATTATTGTTAAAAGCAATCTCACCTATTCGTTTACGAAGGACGAAATCTCTTATAACAATGATCGGTTAGAATTTCTGTTGGAAATAATCGCAAAGGACGACAGGTATATGTTTAGATTTTATAACCTGGATCTTTATAAAGTGGCAACTGGCTCATCGTTTCCTTCAAAAAGAATCGATCTGAGAAAGCATATCACCATCATCAAAGCTGGAGGCAAAGAATCCAACAGAAGGCATAGGTTTTACCGATTTGCAGCGCTGTCAAAACACTTTTTTAAAACCGTCGATCACTTAAAGGCGGGTATGAACCGGCCTGCCTCAGGTGATTTTTAATCTCACAGGCCAATACCCATAATTAGCCTAAGCGGAATTTCCAAAACGTCATCTTTTGGCGCTATACCAAATTATTCTTGCAAAAAAGAATGATGATACAGCAAGCTATAGCATCCATAAAAGACAGGCTTGAACTTTTTCAAAGTAATAAGCCAAACCCTGCAGCAATTCCATCAGGTGTGGTTGCGTTGGATGGTCTAATGAATGGTGGTTTTTGTGCCGGCAAACTTTATGTTGTTGTAGGGCCCCCGGAAGTTGGTAAAACAGCACTCACTATCTCCTCAATCGTTCATCTGTTATGGAAAGAGGAAAAGAAGTTGCAAATAGGAATCGTTTCAACATCATCAACCCCTGAAAACTGGGTTGAAAGGATACTGGCTAACCTTTGTAATATTCCACTCGCTGATATTTGCGGCGGCAATCTTACTTCTTCTCAAATTCAAGCTGTACAAGAAGCCCTGGCTGCTGACAACTGGAGCAAGCTGGCTTTGCATTGCCCGGGTATGGTTGCGGAAGATGATATTGAAAGAATTATTACCCGCCTTGTCACCGAAACAAAAGCAGGAATTATTTTTATTGATGACTTCGAAAAAATAGCTAGGAGAAACAGCGCCGATTGATACAATGGCCTTCTTAACAAAACACAGCATTTAGCTTCCACACTGGGAGTTCCTGTAGTTTGCAACTATTCACTAAGTGGCTCAGATGAATTTATCACCTTAAAAGACCTGATGAAAGTGGCTGTAGTTGCTTTTTTTGCCAACGTAATCATCATCCTTCAAAGGCCGCAATATTATGATGATACGGTTGGCATGAAAGGTGAAACCTGCGCAAGACTTGCAAAAAATAACCTGGGTAAATTGAGTACTGCGCGCATGAAGGCGGTTTTAAGTTTGCAACAATTTGAGAGTGTGTGAGGGGAATAGGACAGATAGCAGGCGGGCTATTGGGGCATCTGGATCTAAGCTCTTTTGCTTGCATCGTTTCTTCTCGTGCCTAACTCCTTCAGCTTTGCATCATTGCAAGGATGCACTGACGGATAATCCAGCCCCTATATTCAAGAAAGCTGCTACCTCCTTTATTGCTACTTTCTCTCTCAGCAAGTGTTTGTAAGGCAGTATTGCATGTCTGCAGCAGTTTTTCCGGTTCTTCCCTACATTCCAATAGGCTTGCAGTAGCAAATACGATGGATTCAGAACTTTTTACCAGCACAGGTATTACTTCTTCGTCACCCCCTTGAAGTCTTGTAATCAGCCGCTCTTCCATTTCAGGATCAAGCTGGGCTTCTTTAGCATCCTCCGCCAGCTTTCTATAGATAGAATGACCCTGTCCCAACTTATCGGATAAGGCCTGGGTTAGCCTAAACAGGTCCGCAGGTATGGTGTTAACTGTATGTGTACCACCCTTGAGGATGCTGAGAATATTGTAGTTGACAGGAATGCAAGTCAAGCTGTTTGCGACAGAAAACGTAACCGCGGCAGCACTTGCCGAACAGGCTAACGTGCAGGCACAACTACCTGTATTGTTCAATACGCTGCAGGGTGAATCGGTACCTGCCATGAGCATCGGAAATCAATGCGCCAAGTATTATGGTTGCGACTTCGCCGGTCATTGCTGGAAGCATATTCACGAAGCTGAGTTCCCGGTGACGGGAATCAGCAGGCTAAACGGGAATAAGCTTTGGCAACTGATTGAGGAGGGTGTGTATTGCCAGAAAAACATCCCTTCCGATTTTCCGTTAACGGCAAACCAGTTGGTGCAGGTGAACGCAAATAAAACAGGCAGCTCTCCAGAGCCGGATATTGAAGGAATCATGGAGTTTCTTAATGATATTGAATACCCTGTTGCTTTCCTTGACTTCGAAACCTTCAGTTCCGCTATTCCACTGTTTGATGACGTACGGCCTTACCAGCAGGTGCCCTTCCAGTTCAGCATACACTTACTTGAAAAGAACGGTAAGTTGACGCACGCTGCGAAAATGATCGGCCAATTCCCTCACCCGTAATTGTTCAAACACCTGCACACGCTTATAAAGCCAGGGATAAAGAAGAGCGCCCGTAACTGCGGTTTTTAAAGTTAAGAATACAACAGCGCCAAAACATCAGCTGCCAATCTTTAATCGACAAAATCCGTTTGTCGCTGACATTTACACAGTTATCTAAACACTACCGAACTTACAAACAGGAGGCAGTTAACTAATGCTGTTTGTTTCGGAAATTAGCAGCTAAAGTAGGATGATGCAATATTTTAAGTTAGCGCAGGAATGGAATGAAATGTATTCTAAACTTCTGCAGCAACAGGAGGCTCATTTTAGGGGCAGCATGCGTTCTATTTCCAGTATGAAATCGGTCACTTGCCTGACCTTTTTCTATCTGGTTTAATCCCGGTATTGCCTAGTACTATTTTCAACAAGCCTTCTGAAGTACTGCCATTATAATAAACTGTAATAAATTCTTTAGACAATTAAGATTTGATTTAGTGTTTAATATCATGAGATGCCGGGGTGAGATAGCAACCAACTCTAAACTGAGTTAATCCTCAAAGCATTCTTAATATACTTTATATCTTATCCTTCATCTTTAGCGGGTCATCGTAGGATGCATCTTTGTAATAGTAGTAGTCACCTTCTTTAGCGTCATTCCCAATGCCCAGATCACAACCAAGAAAGCTGCACAACTCCTCTAAAGCGTTAATGTGCCGGAAATGCTTAATATCAACCCCAACTTTTGTAATTGTACTTAAGAGTACCCGGTCGTCTAAAAAC
>JAEZDR010000144.1 GCA_023433265.1 Bacteroidota bacterium
GTATGGATGGATGGTTTAACCCGAAGTTCTATAGCCAAAATGCACCGGCACCGGATCAGACCTACGGGTTTCAAACGCTTGCGGTAAACCTTCGTGGCTTCCATCAAAACATTGCGAATGGAAACAACGCGGTTATCATCAATAGCGAGGTTAGGTTTCCTGTGTTCTCAACTATTTTCAGTAAGCCTATTAACAACGCTTTCCTGCGCAACTTCCAACTGGTGCAGTTTATTGACCTTGGAACGGCATGGAATGGTGAATACAACGCTATTCAACGTCCAAACATCATCTACGGGCCTGTGGATAACAACCCTGTACGGATAAAAGTAACAGCCGGTGGTTTAGGGCCATTTGCCGGGGGATATGGCATGGGAGTAAGGAGTACACTACTTGGGTACTTTCTCAAGTTTGATGCAGCCTGGCAGATGAATGGTTTTTTCCGTGGAAAGCCTGTTTACTATTTTGCAATGGGACTTGATTTCTAAGTCTCGATGTTTACCTAATAAGCCCTGGCATACGCTGGGGCTTTTTTACATGGCGTAGGCTGTAAACAGATATTTAACAACAATATAATACAGCGGAAACTAATATCTCACTTTGAGTTTCCATAGTTTTGCCGCCTTTAAATGGACCTGCGAGAGAGGATACAACAAACAGCCGAGCACCTGTTCAAGACTTACGGGATCAGGAGTATAACAATGGATGAAATAGCCAGCCAACTGGGTATTTCAAAAAAGACTATTTACCAATACTTTGCTGATAAGGAAGAGATTGTATCGGCAGTGCTGGAATATATCCTTCAATCGAACATCAACTGTTGCACAGAGAGTTTAGAGAATGCCGAGAACCCTATTCATGAAATATTCCTTGCTTTTGACAGAATGCGCCAGATGTTTAGAAATGTGAACCCTGCTATTCTCTTCGATTTGCAGAAATACCACCCAAAAGTATTTGAAAGGTTTCAACAGTATAAATACGGCTTTCTTTATTCAACTATTAAAAACAACCTTGAAAGAGGCATTGAGAGCGGGCTTTACCGGAACGACATAGACATAGATATTATTACCAGGTTCCGCATAGAAAGCGCAATGCTACCCTTCAACCAACAGGTATTCCCGAACAACCAAAGCACATTGCTGGAAATAGAAGAAGCCCTTTCGGAGCATTACCTGTTTGGAATAGCAACAACAAAAGGCTACGAAATTATCATCAATTACAAAAAACAAAGACAAACTAAACCCCATGCTAAGTAGAGCTTTTCTTTGCTTACTTATCTTTGCCACAGTAGTTACTCATGCCAATGCACAGACAGGTAAAGAAACAACCAAGACAGCCCAACAACAGGGCTCCCCGGCAAAAAATGTGCATCAACTTGATGTGCAGCAAGCGGTAGCGATAGCGCTTGACAACGTGGTACAAATACAGAATGCTAAGATTGACTTAGAAATACAGGCATCGAAAAATAAAGAGATATTGGGGCAGGCACTTCCGCAGGTGAGCGGGACGGCAGGTATACAGCACTACCTGCAACTTCCTCAAATATTGTTTCCCGATGCTTCTGCAACGGCAATTTACAGCATACTAAAAAACGAAGGCGTGTTGCCAAATGCCAAGGTTCCGGATCCGGAAATGAGAAGTGTTAGCTTTCAGCAGCCATGGAATACAAGTGTTGGGGCTACCTTAACCCAGCTACTTTTTCAACCGGATGTATTTGTTGGTCTTCAGGCAAGAAAGACGGCAATTAACTATGCTTCCTCTAATATTGAAACTGCCAAACAACAGGTAAAAGACCAGGTGTACCGTAGCTATTACGCAATACTCATAGCAGAAAAGCAAAGGGATTATTTACTGGAAAGCATCACAAGATTAGAGAAACTTTATAGCGACCAGGAGACACTTCACAAGAACGGGTTTGTAGAAAAACTGGCTCTTGATCAAACACTGGTACAGCTTACAAATCTTAAAACAACGGCCAACACGGTAAATAATAATATTAAGCTGGCCTACGGCTCATTTAAATTATCCATCGGGCTTCCCCAGGCAGACTCTGTGATACTGACTGAAAAGCTTACTACTGAAACAGTGAAAGAAGGCGTTTTAGATGATGGCTTTAAATATGAAGACCGGCCTGAGATTAGAACACTTCAATTAGCACGCGACCTGCAAAGGCTGGATGTGAAGAGACATAAGATGTCATTCTTTCCAACCGTAGCAGCTCAGGCAAATTACACCGTGAATGGTATGGGCCAGAACTTTATAACGGATAAAAATACCACGTGGATTAAAAGCTCTTTTCTGGGGCTAAGTGCAAGCATTCCCATATTCACCGGGTTTCAACGATTAGAGCGCATTAAGCAAGCGCAGCTAAATCTTAATAAAATGGACAATACGATTAGCAACGTGAAACAGCAGATTGATATGCAACAACTGGCTGCAAAAGAAAGCTTGCGGAATGCTTTGCTAAACCTGGACGCACAACAACGTAACATAGACCTTGCAAACAAGGTTTACAACTCTACAAAAACAAAGTTTGAAAACGGGATGGCAAGTAATACGGATGTGCTAATGGCAGAAGAAAGTTTGCAAAGAGCACAAAGCAATTACTTCGATGCATTGTACAATGCTATCGTAAGCAAAATCAGTTATCAGACTTCAATAGGAAAACTACAATAACCATAAACCAATACCAACATATGCGTATATATCTAACCCTTGTACTTATTGCTCTTTTAAGTTGCAATAGCGGAGAAAAAGACGGCGCTTCAGCTGTGAAGAACAAACAAGTGCAAGTAGAAAAGTTGAAAAAAAAACAACAGGACATTTCGAAACAAATAGCAGACCTGGAAGCAGAAATACTCAAGCTTGACCCATCCCTTGCTAAGGAAGATAAAGCCAAGCTGGTGGTGATAACTCCCGTAAAGCCCGAAAACTTTGTACACTATATTGAGTTACAGGGAAAGATTGATGCCGAAAATGTTGCCTATGTGGCTCCTCCCAATGCCCAGGGCGGCGTGGTAAAAGCACTTTACGTAAACCAGGGACAGTCAGTAACAAAAGGACAGGTACTTGCACAACTAGACCCCATGACATTACAACAACAGATAGAGCCATTGAGGGTTCAACTTGAAACTGCAAGGGATGTTTACAATCGGAGACAAAACCTATGGAAACAAGGCATTGGCACCGAAGTAGAACTAATTGCATCAAGAACGCAGGTAGAAACCTTAGAGCGTCAAATTGCAGCCTTACAAAAACAGATTAGCCTGTTTACTGTAAGAGCTCCGATGAGCGGCATTGCCGACGTGGTGAATGTACGTGTAGGTGAAATGTTCATGGGTCAAACCGCAGCAGGCCCCCAAATTCGTATTGTAAATAACAGCGAGCTAAAAGCTGTAGCGCAGGTGCCTGAGAATTACCTATCGCAAGTGAAGCCCGGCAATCCTGTGGTGGTGTATGTACCAGATGTGGACAAAACCATCAATGCGAAAATAAACGTTGCAGGCAGACAGATTGATCCTCTTACAAGGGCGTTTTATACTGAAGCCAACATACCCTCTTCCAATTTCCTGAGGCCTAATCAGGTTGCTGTAATGAAGATACAGGACTATGCGAAAGCCAATGCTATTACTATCCCAATCAATACTTTACAGAACGACGAGAAAGGCAAGTACGTTATGGTGGCAGTTAAGGAAGAAGGCAAGTTCATGGCAAGAAAGCGGCCTGTGATTGTGGGTCAGTTGAACAACGACCGGTTAGAAGTGATAAGTGGATTGCAAGAGGGAGACCAGCTGATAACAGAAGGTTTTCAAAACCTGTACGACGGGCAACTAATTACTACTGAAACAAAATAAGCGGCTATAGCCTAAACCTTTCTAAACACACTCGGCAACGAGAGAACGACTAATATGAGCGCTTTAGAAAACTTCAAAGATAATTTTAAACACTTCGGGCCTACTACCTGGAGTATTAAAAACAAAACATCTATTTACCTGCTCATGCTTTTTGTGAGCGTAGCAGGTATTTACCAGTTTATTACACTTCCAAAAGAGCAGTTTCCAGACATCGTAATACCGACGGTGTATGTAGCCACTGTTTATGTAGGAAACTCACCGAAGGATATTGAGAACCTGGTAACAAAGCCTATAGAAAAACAAATTAAGGGCATTACCGGCGCCAAGATTAAAAAGGTAACGAGCACCTCGCAGCAGGACTACTCGACTATACTTGTTGAGTTTGATACGGAGGTTGTAACGGATGTGGCGGTGCAGAAAGTAAAAGATGCGGTAGATAAAGCAAAGAAAGATTTACCTACGGACCTTACGCAGGAACCAACCGTATTGGAGGTAGCTTTTTCTGAGTTCCCGATCATGTATGTAAACGTAAGCGGCGACTATGACATGATGCGTCTTAAGGAATTTGCTGACGATTTGAAAGATAGACTGGAAGAACTTCCACAGCTTACCCGCGTTGATCTGGTTGGGGCTCCTGAAAGAGAGTTCCAGATAAACGTGGACAACTACCGGATGCGTAGTGCGAACATAACCTTCGATGATATCATGTATGCTGTACAACGCGAGAACATGGACATCTCCGGAGGCCTTCTTGATGTTGGAAGTATGAAAAGGAACCTTCAAATGAAGGGGCAGTTTAAGACTGCTTATGACATTCAGAATGTGATTGTACGTAATACCCACGGGGCAGCAATATACCTAAGGGATATTGCGAGCATCAAGGACACAACGAAAGACAGGGAAAGCTATGCGCGATTGAATGGAGAGAACGTGGTTACACTCAACATCATCAAACGTTCAGGAGAAAACTTGATCGAAACATCTGATGCAGTAAAGAAAATGGTAGAAGAGATGAAAGGCAACAGCTTTCCTCCTAACCTAAATGTAGTGATCACGGCCGATCAAAGCATTGCTACCCGCACATCTTTCAATGAATTGGTAAACTCCATTGTTATTGGCTTCTTGCTGGTGCTATTGATCCTCATGTTTTTCATGGGCGTTACGAACGCATTTTTTGTGGCGCTGTCTGTGCCGCTGAGCATGTTTGTTGCGTTTGTGTTTTTACCTGCAGCGGACATAATTGTAGGAGGAAATGTAACGCTGAATTTCATTGTGCTATTTGCACTGCTCTTCGGATTGGGGATAATAGTGGATGATGCGATTGTAGTGATAGAAAATACTCACCGCATTTTTGTGGAGCAAGCAGGGCGATTAAGCGCGTCTAAATCGGCAATGATGGCAGCCGGCGAAGTATTTATTCCGGTGCTTACCGGAACCCTTACAACACTTGCACCTTTCTTCCCACTACTATTTTGGCCCGGCATTATTGGCAAGTTCATGATTTACCTGCCTACCATGCTGATCTTTACGCTAACAGCGTCGCTTGTGGTGGCGTTTATTATGAACCCGGTGTTTGCGGTGGACTTCATGTCGCACACAGATGATGAAAAAACCCAACATAGAAAACGCATATTTAAGAAGCCCGGCTTATGGATAGCCATTGCCGTTGGTTTACTGCTCGACCTGGCGGGCGTAGCAGCAGGAAGGCCAGAAGGTGACTTTTTCTTCTTCTGGGGTAACCTCATCATCTTCCTTGCGATACTTGTGGTGCTAGACAGGTTCTTTATACATGATATGATTCTCGGTTTCCAGCGTAAAGCTTTACCCTGGATTATGGGCCATTATGAAACTGCTTTGCGTTGGGCCTTGAAAGGTTGGAGACCTGTTCATTTGTTGCTTGCCACAGTAGTGCTGTTCATTGCTTCTTTCATGTTTTTTGGAGCACGCAATGTTCCGGTAGTATTCTTCCCACAGGGCGACCCCACCATTATCTATGTATACCTGAAACTTCCTGTTGGTACCGATGTGGAATATACCGACTCAATTACCCGCGTGCTGGAACAAAGGGTTAATAAAGTATTAGACACAGAAAACGGGAAGAAGAACCCTATAGTTGAAAGCGTCATTGCCAACGTGGCATTGGGAGCAGGCGACCCAACAACAGGAGACCGCAGTACCCGCCCCGAGTTAGGAAGGATACAGGTATCATTTGTAGAATTTGAGAAAAGACACGGAGTATCAACAGCACCTTATCTAAATAAGATACGCAGTGTTATGAAAGGGATACCCGGTGCAGAGATATCGGTTGACCAGGCTAAGGGCGGCCCGCCAACTGAACCACCGGTGAATATTGAGGTGGCCAGCGAAGACTTTGATGTGCTGACAAAAACCGCTGTAGGGTTAAAGAACTACCTTGATTCTATACAAGTGCCGGGAGTAGAAGAATTGAAGATGGACATTGACTTGCAGAACCCGGAGATAAGCCTGATAATAGACCGGGAGCGTGCGCTCGCAGCGGGTGTTTCGTCTGCGCAAATCGGGATGCAAATAAGAACAGCATTGTTCGGAAGGGAAATATCAAAGATTAAAGGAGATGACGACGAGTACAAGATACAGCTTCGGAACCAGGAAGGCCAAAGAAGGACCCTGAGTGATGTATTGAACATGAACATCATCTTTAGGGATATGGCAGCCGGCGGAATGCTAAAGTCTGTTCCAATCAGTTCACTGGTAAAAGTGGATTATACCAGCACGCTGGGTAGTGTAAAACGTAAGAACCAGAAGCGTACCATTACGGTAAGGTCGAACGTACTGCAAGGCTATACACCTACCGAAGTAAATGCAACCATTACAAGGCATATCAAGGACTTTAAAGTAACTTCCGACGATGTTACCATCAAACAGACGGGTGAAGGGGAACAACAGGCAGAAACAGGAAGATTCCTGTTCCAGGCGCTGGTGATTGCATTGATGTCTATCCTGATTATACTTGTGCTACAGTTTAACTCTATTAGTAAACCTGTAATAATTATTACTGAAATACTGTTTAGTATCATCGGGGTTCTTCTCGGTTTTGGATTAACCAAAATGACAATATCGGTGGTAATGACAGGTATTGGAATAGTTGGATTGGCAGGTATTGTGGTTAAGAATGGCATCCTGGTAATAGAGTTTGCGGACGAATTGAGAGCGAGGGGGATGAAAACGAGGGAAGCGGTGATCCAGGCCGGGAAGACAAGGATAATACCAGTACTTCTAACCGCTCTTGCTGCGATTTTTGGACTGATTCCACTTGCTGTAGGTTTTAACATCAACTTCATTACCATGTTCTCCGAGTTAAACCCTCACATCTTCCTTGGTGGCGATAGTGTAACCTTCTGGGGCCCGCTATCATGGACGATTATTTTCGGGTTGATCTTCGCCTTCTTCATGACGTTGCTAATGGTACCCGGCATGTACCTAATTGCCGAGCGTTTAAGAAGACCTATGAGAAGAATGTACGGGGGAAAATGGATTTCAATGCTAGGCATACCGCCTCTCACCTTTGTCTTCATTCCACTGGTATTGGTGACGATGATAAAGCACAGGTTTGATGTAAACCGAAGAAAAAGAAGATTAGCAGGGCGTGAACGTACAGTGAACACTTCCTTTATTGGAAGTTGGTTTTAACAACGAGACGCCGATATAAAAGAAAGGCTGCCAATAGGCAGCCTTTCTTATTATTCTTAAAAGTTGAAAAGTTTACTTATCGTCGTGCCTGAGTTGGCTCGCTGTTATTTTATACTCCCCAAGCTGATCGCCCTGTACCCCGAGGAAAGTTGCTGTAAGTGTGCGATCTCTACCTACGCCATTGAATGAGACCCGTGTATAATTCTGTTTTTGGTCGATGCCTAGTACACGGTAAGCATTTTCCTTTTCGGCAGAACCAAATTTGTGCGTTCCGGAAGTGAGCGGAGAAGAAGTGATATCATAAAGCGGATAGGCGCCTGCTCTATCTATTTTGATGATTTCGGAATGGTGCCTGTCGCCGGTAAGGAAAAGAATACCGTTTACTTTATTTTCTGTTACGAATTTTATTAGGTCATTATACTCAACAGGAAACTTTCTGAAACAGTCGTACGGGGATACAGGATTGAGAACCTGGCTTCCATTTACGATGATTCTAAAGTTGATATTAGGGTTGTTTTTACTTTGCAAAAGGGCATTCTTCAACCATTCCAATTGCAAGTCGCCAAACATTTTCTTTTCGTTATTGGGCTGCCCATCTATACTATCAGCCATTTCATCGTTACTCCTGTACCAGCGGTCGTCCAGTAAAAAGAAGTCCACATCGTTCCAGGTGAAACGGGTATAAATACCCTGCTCGTTCATTCCATAAGATGGATTGGCCCAAAAGCTTTTAAACGCCAGCCTGCTATCTTTTTTCAAATGGAAGCTTTTATCGGAATCGTTAGGCCCGTAGTCGTGATCGTCCCAGATAGCATACTGCGGCATTGCCTTCAACAACGGTTGTATAATTGCTGATCCCCGGTCAGTTGCTGCACGGTTATGGAGGCCCCATGGGCTATAATAATCCACTTCGCGCGTGTACCAGTTATCGCCGAGCCACAACATGAAATCTGCTTTTTCTTTTGCCATAGTGAGGAAAATGGCAGAGTCCTGTCCATAAGGTTTTGAAGTTTTTGTGAATCGCGGTACATCATAATACAACCTATCATACGCGGGATGGTTTGTAAAAGCGCAGCTTCCGGTGATGAAGCTAAAATCCGGTGAGAGTTTACGCCATTGCCAAAGCTGTTGGGTTGTAAAACTTCCTTCTGCAAGCGGACGCATAATGGGCAGCGCATGAAAATCGTATTCATACTTAGTTCCGGGCTGCAGGTTTACAAACTGGATTTTGTATATATGGTAGTAAGGGTTGTTTTCTTTGGTAATAACGGGAATTGCTCCTGGCTCAGGTGTTATTCTAACCCGGATATCCGAGACGGGGAAATTGCCACTTAGCTGGAACCAGATAACAGCGGTGCGGAACTCTGTATGGCCAATCATGGGGCCGGATACAAGCCTTTGTGCCTGAACAGCAATGGATGCAGCAACAAGGCATAAGAAGAGCAGTAACTTTCTCAAACTTGACAACTTTGGTGCAAGTTACTCAAGGTTGATAATAGCGAACAAGGCTTAATCCTGCAACTGGATCCAAACGGGACAATGGTCGCTGCTTTTTTCCCAACCTCTCACATCATGATCAACACCTGCAGCTTGCAGACGTTTGGAAAGTACACGGTTGAGAAGAAGATGGTCAATTCTTAAGCCAGCGTTTCGCTGATAGGCATTACGGAAATAATCAAAGAAAGTATAGATCACCTGGTCGGGGTACATTGTCCTGAGGCTGTCAGTCCATCCCTGTTCCAGCAACAGTTGAAAGGCGGCCCTTACCTCGGGGCGAAACAATGCATCGTTTACCCAGCGTTCCGGTTTATATACATCAAGTTCTGTGGGCATAATGTTGTAGTCGCCCGCGAGTACTGTAGGTTCCGGGCTATTGGCGAGTTCCGATGCGTGTAGCAGGAACCGCTCTATCCATTTAAGCTTATAATCGAATTTGGGGCCTGGCGCCGGATTGCCGTTCGGGAGATAAAGGCAGGCTACCCTTATGCCCTTGATACTTGCCTCGATGTAACGGCTATGTTCATCTTCTACGTCACCCGGAAGCACACGGCAGATTTCTGCCGGCTCCTCACCTCTTGCAAGAATAGCCACTCCGTTCCAACTCTTTTGACCATGCCAAATAGCCTGGTAACCTGCATCCTGTATTTGCTGCAATGGAAACTTTTCCTGCGGAGCTTTCAATTCCTGCAGGCAAACTATATCGGGCGAGGCCTGTTCAAACCATCTTAATAAAACCGGCAAGCGTCCATTTACGCCATTTACATTGTAGGTTGCGATTCTCATTGTTCACTAGTTTTTAATGAAGGAGGCAGTGTGCGAAGCTTTGCAGTTGAGCATCTCCTTCACAGTGCCTGCAAATACAAGCTGGCCACCATCATCGCCGGCTTCAGGACCGAGATCAATCACCCAATCTGCATTGCGAATAACGTCGGTGTTATGCTCAATCACTATCAGCGAATGCCCTTGCTCCAGCAGTGCATGGAAAGATGAAAGCAGTTTATTAATGTCGTGGAAGTGCAGCCCCGTGGTAGGCTCATCAAAGATGAAGAGAATGTGGCCTGTACCTTTTCCTTTACCCAGGAAGCTGGCAAGTTTAACCCTTTGGGCTTCTCCTCCACTCAGCGTATCGCTGCTTTGCCCAAGCTTAATATAGCCCAGCCCCACATCCTGTAACGGCTTTAATGTGCGCGACAGTGTCTTTTCATCAGCAAAGAAAGCAATAGCTTCATCTACACTCATCTCTAACACATCGTACACACTCTTGTTCTTGTACTGCACTTCCAACACCTCTTCCTTAAACTTCTTGCCACCGCATACTTCGCAGGTTAGGTGCACATCGGCAAGAAATTGCATTTCTACTACCTGTTCGCCTTCTCCTTTACAGGCATCGCAGCGGCCTGCATCTACATTGAACGAAAAATGTTTGGGCTGGAAACCCCGCATCTTAGACAAGGGTTGTTTTGCATAAAGGTCCCTGATTTCGTCCCATGCTTTGATATAGGTAACCGGGTTGCTCCGGGATGATTTACCAATAGGATTCTGGTCAATCATTTCAATGTGATCCACCAATTCCACATCGCCGGTGATAGCTTTATGAAAGCCCACCTTATCTGCAGGTTCACCCTTAAGCTTCTGCAAGGCGGGATAGAGGATCTGTTTTACCAGTGTAGTTTTGCCACTGCCGCTTACGCCCGTAACCACACACATTACATTCAGAGGAAAGTGGACGGTAATGTCCTTAAGGTTGTTATGCCTTGCACCTTCAACCGTTATGCTGTTATGCCATTTACGAGGCTTGGTTGTTCCCAATACCTGGAGTTCGCCCGATAGATATTTACCCGTGAGACTTTCAGGATTTGAAATGATTTCGTTGAAGTTTCCTGACGCTGTAACGGTACCTCCCAGATGAGAAGCGAGCGGCCCCATATCAATGATGTAGTCGGCTTCCTGCATCATCATCTCATCGTGTTCCACTACCACCACCGTATTGCCGAGGTCTCTTAGCTCCTTGAGTACTTTTATCAGCTTCTTTGTATCTCTTGAGTGTAGCCCTATTGATGGCTCATCGAGAATATAAAGAGAATCTGTAAGGTTACTGCCTAAACTCCGCGTAAGCTGAATACGCTGGCTTTCGCCACCGCTAAGACTATTCGCAAGCCTGTTAAGCGAGAGGTAGCCCACCCCTACATTGACGAGGGTGTTGAGCCGCTGGTGAATTTCTATGAGGATACGCTTAGCAACATCCTGCTGGAAGGGAGTAAGTGAAAGTTGCTGAAACCATAGAAGCAAATCTTTTACCTGCATTTCGCACAGCTCGCCTATGTGCCTGCCAGCCACCTTTACATAAAGTGCTTCTTTTCGCAGGCGGTAGCCATTACATTCATGGCAGGTAGTACGGCCACGGTAACGGCTCAATAGTACCCGGTATTGCACCTTGTACAGATTCTGTTCTACTTCTTTGAAGAAGTCGTCGATGCCATATACATGCGTATTCCCCTTCCACAAAGTATTGTACTGTTCGGGAGTGAGATCTGCAATGGGCTTATGTACAGGAAACTTAAATTTAGAAGCGGCCCGAACGAACTGCTCCTTCCATTGGCCGAGCTTTTCTCCTTTCCAGGGAGCTACTGCTCCTTCATACACACTGAGGCGACGATCGGGAATTACAAGGTCTGGGTCTATGCCCAACACCTGGCTAAACCCTTCGCAAACTGGGCAGGCACCGAATGGGTTGTTGAAAGAAAACAGATTGGGGACCGGCTCTTCAAACTTCATTCCATCAAGCTCGAAACGATTGCTGAAGTGCAGCAACTTTGCACCATCTACCTCAAGAAACATCTCGCCTTCTCCCTCAAAAAACGCAGTACCCACAGAATCTGATATCCTGTGCAGATCATCTTCTTCGAAAGGCCGCGTAACAATGCGGTCAACAAGCACTGCCCCACCCTTTGCAGGCGGAAAAACTATCGATGCATCTTCCAGAATATCTTCGATGCTAATTGCTTTATACGATCCGGTTACATCATCAGGAACAGCGACCCGTGAAAACCCCTTTTGCAAGAGGATATTAAGTTCTTCTTTCACTTGCCGGTTAACGTGTTGTTTGAACGCAGCAAGTATGAGCACTCTTGAACCAGCGGGAAGTTGTTTTATTGCGTCCACCACATCGCTTACATCATCTTTCCTGACTTCACGGCCGCTGACGGGCGAAATGGTTATGCCAATGCGAGCAAACAATAACCGCAGGTAATCATAAGTTTCAGTCATACTGCCTACGGTGCTGCGGGGCGTGCGGGTGACGACTTTTTGTTCGATGGCTATTGCAGGGCACAACCCTTTGATGTAATCTACATCGGGCTTTACCATCCTGCTCATAAACTGACGTGCATAGGCGCTGAGGCTTTCTGCATACCGCCGCTGGCCTTCGGCAAAAAGGGTATCAATAGTGAGAGAGGATTTTCCGCTGCCCGATACGCCGGTAACCACCACGAGTTTGTTACGCGGAAAGGTTACGGTTACATTTTTTAAATTGTGTGTGCGTGCCCCGTGAACTACAATATCGTTATTGCCTACGGTTGTGCCTTTGGTGGCTTTGGTGGAGGTGCTTCTAGATTTGCCCATTCTGAAGCGCAAATATCAGTTTCTTGCGTTTGGTATGCGCATCCGGATTATTCACAATATTTTTGCAACCTGGACCGGCCTGAAAGCCCGAGATTACTTAAATTCACTCTCTAATCTAAAGCCTATAGCGAGAACCTTTACTTATTCAAGGAAATAAAATAAAATATTTAGGGGCGACCCAATTGAATATGAAAAGGTTAAACCAGGTTCCGGATAACGTGCTCATCCACCAGTTTCTTGAAGGCAACGAGTCTTCGCTGGAGGAACTGATCAATAGGTATAAGGACAAAATCTACACGTCCATCCTATTCCTCGTGAGGGATAAATACCTGGCAGAAGACCTGTTCCAGGACTCATTCATCAAAATATTGGATACGATTAAAAGCGGCCGTTATAACGAGGAGGGCAAATTTCTTCCCTGGGCTACCCGCATTGCCCGAAACCTTTGCATTGACTATTTTAGAAAGGAAAAGAGCAAGCATACTGTCGTAATAAGTGATCCGGCAGACATGTACAATCTTGGGTATCCAAACGAGGAGACGGCTGAGAGGCGGATTATAAAGGGTGAGGAAACCGAACAGATGTTCAGGATGATAGATAAGTTGCCACCAGAGCAGCGGGAAGTGATTATTCTAAGGCATTTTGGAGAGATGAGCTTCAAGGAAATAGCGGCAACCATGAACTGTAGCCTTAATACTGCCCTCGGCAGGATGCGCTATGGCCTGATAAACCTGAGGAAGATGATGGCACCGAAACAGGTTGCTTGCAAGTAAATGCTAAGATTAATTTTGCTTGAATTTCTGAATAGTTTTAATTTCGTCCCGCTAAAAAAAGAGAAGACTTACTATAAACTTCTTGTCATTCTTTTAGCTTCATATCGCGCTATTGCTTGCTTGCCAAAAATGCATTTGGGGCAATAAGAATGACAACCAAACCAAAAAGCCGTTTTGTAATAAAAACGGCTTTTTTGTGCCCAGAAAAGTACTTAGCAAAGATGCAGGCATAAAAAAGCCGCTGGTAGCGGCCTGGAATA
Organism: Bacteroidota bacterium; assembly: GCA_023433265.1. Lineage (GTDB taxonomy): Bacteria > Bacteroidota > Bacteroidia > Chitinophagales > Chitinophagaceae > JAEZDR01. Next base: position 13,675 of record JAEZDR010000144.1, read on the forward strand.
CGTTTTAACGGGCTTAAACTGCAAAGCTCTCACCGCAGGCACAAGTACGGCTTGCGTTGGGATTATTGAAAAAGAAACCTTTGCCGTTGAGGCCATCAGAAAACTCTAAAGTAGTGTTAACGAGGTATAAAAGGCTCTTCATGTCCGTAACTATCTTCACCCCATTATGTTCGAACACCTGGTCGCCGGGCTTAGACTGATTATCAAAGTCCATTTTATAACTAAGGCCGGAACAACCGCCGCCTACTACACCGACGCGTAAAAAATAAGAAGGATCACCTGCATGCCCCGCCTCGTCCATAAGCTTAAGCACACGTTCTTTTGCTTTATCGCTAATGAATATGCCGTAATCTGTGTCTGTCATAGTTCAAAATTAAAAAATATGGCTGGTTTTAGTTGTTAATTCTCAGGGCAGAAGGTAGGGAAAAGAAAGATATTAGTACATAGATATTAGTACATAGAAAGGAAGGGGAGTTAATCACTGCCCGTCATCCTTAGCGAAGCCTCGACGCAGGAAAGGCGAAGGCGAAGGATCTTTCTCTCTCTTGAGCACACCTTCTCCATTTCCCCCAAAAACAACCCGTTTTTGGGGGGCAAGTCCGACGCAAGTCCGAGGCAAGTCCGAAGCAAGAGTGTAGCAAGAGCGTTAAAAGAGGCTGTGCAACCACACGGCATACCTGTCATACCTTCCTTTCACTGTCGTAATTTGGGATTGGGAATTTCTCATTTGTTTCCTTTTCACCCAAACATACACCTGCCCCAAAACTTACTTTCCCGATTGTTCCGTTTTATTCCAGTTTGTTCCGAATTATTCCGTTTTGTTCCGAATTATTCCGTTTTGTTCCCGTTTGTTCCGTTTTATTCCGTTTTGTTCCGTTTTAGTCCCGTTTGTTCCCGTTTGTTCCGTTTTGTTCCCGTTAGTACTTAAACAAGAAGGCATAGCAAGTTTGCGTGCAAGGTTAGCGTGACTGGCAGAGATAGACCTAGGAAACAGAGTTTCAGGAGGATTGCTGTTTTTATCGCTGAATAATGCAATCTTCACTTGTGATTGCTTTTCATGTTTAACTGTAAACCTGGATAACCCGTTAGGATAAATTCTGCAGGCTCAATGGCTCCTGGTCGAGGCCCTGCTACTGTACTTCGTGATATTGTTGCTTAGCGTAGTACTTTCTTCTAAACCAGAAAGCCACATTAACCAGTGCGATGAGGGCAGGGACTTCTACCAATGGCCCAATAACTCCGGCAAAGGCCTGGCCGCTGTTGATGCCAAATACTCCGATGGCTACAGCGATGGCTAGCTCAAAGTTGTTACCTGCCGCCGTGAATGCTATGGATGCATTGGTTGAATAATCGGCTCCCATTTTTTTGCCGATCACGAGGCTGACTAAAAACATGATAGCAAAGTAGATGACCAAAGGAATCGCTATCCTGATTACGTCAAAAGGTATTTGAACAATCAACTCCCCTTTTAGGCTGAACATGAGGATGATTGTGAACAGCAATGCAACCAAGGTTATTGGTGATACGAAAGGGATAAACCTGGTTGTGAACCAGGCGTCGCCAAATGTTTTACGGAGAATAATCCTGGTGAATAACCCTGCGGCAAAGGGAATACCGAGATAAATGGCAACGCTTTCGGCGATTTGGCCGATAGTAATATTGACTACAGATCCTGAAATGCCAAAAAGCGGTGGTAACAACGTGATAAAAACATAAGCGTACACGCTGTAAAGCAATACCTGGAAAATACTGTTTAGCGCTACCAAACCTGCAGCGTATTCCCTGCTTCCCTCAGCCAACTCGTTCCATACAATTACCATTGCAATACAACGAGCCAGTCCAATTAAAATAAGTCCCACCATGTACTCAGGATAACCGCGCAAAAACACAATGGCCAGGATAAACATTAAGATTGGACCGATTATCCAGTTCAAAAGTAAAGACATGCCCAGCACCTTCATGTTCCTGAATACCTCTTTCAGCTTTTCGTACCTGACCCTGACAAACGGCGGATACATCATAAGGATTAGACCAACAGCCAAAGGAATGTTGGTTGTGCCGGACGAAAACGAATTTATAAAAGCAGATGAGGAAGGAAAGAAGTAGCCAATAGCTACACCCGCAGCCATCGCTAAAAATATCCAAAGCGTTAGATACCTGTCTAAGAAGTTTAACCGCTTTCGCCCGATAGCAGGGGCACAATCGTTAGCTGACATGATTTTGGGTAGTTTATGCTTACGGGTTATTCTCCATCTTCCACAACGGGCTTGCCTCTCTTAAAGCGATTACGGCATTACGGATATTTTCAGCTACAAAATCTACTTCCTCTTCAGTTGTAAACTTTCCAAGGCTGAAGCGAAGGCTGGAATAGGCCATCTCATCGGTTAAGCCTAAAGCTTTCAGAACGTAAGAAGGTTCCAGAGAAGCGGAACTGCATGCCGATGCGGTAGCCACAGCGACAGTTTTATTGGTTTGCATCATGAGCTGTTCGGCCTCCACGTGCCTGAAGCCGATGTTCAATACATGCGGCAGCCGGGTGTTTATACTTCCATTAACCCATGTTTCCGGGATGCGCGTTAATGCCTGCTGCAAGATATCGCGCAATCCCTGCAGGCGTTTAGCATCATCCTCCAATTCCTGCAATGCTAACTCGGCAGCTTTGCCGAGACCGGCAATAGCCGGAACATTCAGCGTTCCGCTACGCATACCCCGCTCATGTCCACCCCCATGCAACTGGGGTCCCAGCTTAACTCTTGGCGAACGCCTGCGCACGTACAGGGCGCCTATTCCCTTAGGTCCATAAAACTTATGAGCACTTAATGCAAGGAGGTCAACATGGCTTTGGATTACATCAACAGGTATTTTTCCAATCGCCTGTGTAGCATCGGTAAAGAACAACACTCCCCTGGCTTTGGCAAGCAGTCCAATTTGCGATACGGGATGTACAACCCCTGTTTCGTTGTTTGCATACATCAGGCAGATAAGTAAGGTGGAAGGCCTGATGGCTGCTTCCAATTGTTCTATGCTTATCATTCCTTCTGCATCTACAGGCAGGTAGGTAACATCTGCTCCCATCTTTTCAAGGTGGCTGCAGGTATCTAGTACAGCTTTGTGTTCTGTAACAGCCGTTATGATATGGTTGCCTTTACCGGCATAGGCTTCGTAAACTCCTTTAATAGCCAGGTTGACTGCTTCGGTTGCCCCCGAAGTAAAAATGATTTCAACAGGGTTGGCATTGATGAGCCGTGCCACTTGTTCCCTTGCAAGTTCCACCGCCTCTTGCGCCTCCCATCCGTACTTATGGTTACGGCTGGCAGCATTGCCGAAGTTTTGATGAAACCAGGGAATCATATACGCAAGCACCCGCTGATCGACCGGTGTTGTAGCACTGTAATCCATATAAATTGGCAACTGCATTGCGGGTGAATTTAACGGAGTGTTTCGCAAATCTATTAATTGCCGCTATACCTTTACGCTTTCTACCTGTAGCTGCCGAGGAAATGATTCCCCCACAGCCCCCTCACAAACAAATTAGAAGCTATGCTTAGAGTTGAGCACATTGGTATTGCAGTAAAAGAACTGGCAGTATCCGTTCCGCTATTTGAAAAGTTATTAAACAGCCCCTGTTACAAAACTGAAAGTGTTGAAAGCGAAAAAGTGAACACTGCTTTCTTTCAAAAAGGAGAAACAAAGATTGAGTTGCTGGAAAGCAGTAATCCTGACGGTGTAATTGCGAAGTATGTAGAAAAGAAAGGCGAAGGCATTCATCATATTGCTTTTGAAGTTGAGGATATACTTACGGAAATGCGCCGTATGGAAGCAGAAGGATTTCAACTACTGAACGCTACACCCAAAAAAGGGGCTGATGGCAAATTGGTTTGCTTTCTTCACCCTAAAACCACCAACGGCATCCTTATTGAGCTTTGCCAGGGCGTGGCTAACGATTAAGCACATAAAGAGAGGTACGGAAGATTGTAACAACCACGAGCGTATGGAGCGCCCGGTTAATTGGGTGCCCGGCCAAACCGGGTATCACACTAGCCCTGTGCTGTGTTGTGCCATTCCCTATCTTTGAAACCTTCATAAATAAAGAATTAGTGAAAGGAAGGCATATCGTTCTCATTATTGCAATTATCATTCTCCTTGACCAGGCGCTGAAAGTTTATATAAAGACCAACTTCTTTTTGGGCGAGGAACATAAGATCATAGGCGAATGGTTCAGAATTCACTTCGTGGAAAATGAGGGCATGGCCTGGGGGTTAAGTTTCGGTGGCGAGTTTGGCAAAATAGCCCTTACGCTTTTCAGGCTGGTAGCAGTAATCGTTGGTGCTTTTTACATCAGGGGCCTGGTTAAAGCGGGTAACCAACACAAAGGGTTCCTGGTATGTGCAGCCCTGATTTTTGCAGGAGCGCTTGGCAACCTGATAGATAGCTTGTTCTACGGGATGATTTTTGAGCGTAGCGACCCTTTCATGCAGAATATTGCGAAGATATTCCCCCCTGAAGGCGGTTATGCGTCCTTTCTTCATGGCCGGGTGGTTGACATGTTTTACTTCCCTATTATCAGGAACGCGCATTTTCCTGACTGGCTACCCATATGGGGCGGAGAGGAGTTTGAGTTCTTCAGGCCAGTATTTAATATAGCCGATGCCTCTATTTCAGTGGGTGTAATAGCAATATTAGTGTTCCAAAAACGTTTCTTCAAGCAACACTCTGAAGAGAAAAGCAATCAAGTAGTACAGCATGCAGATGTTGATGATCATAACAAAGTGTCGTAAAATGTTGCCAGTGAATGCATTGTACAAAAAGCTAGTGGTCCTGCTTATGGTAGTTACTGTTTTTAGTGCCTGCACTAAGGAGTACAGCCTAGAGGATGCACCGGTGGTGGTGGGAACCAACTACAGGTCGTGGGTATTAACCGGCAACGATTCCTTATATACAGGCTGTATTGATACTGCCTTTTATGGAACAGCAGCACAGGTAAAGACGCTTACCATCCGCGGCAGCGACAGTTTGGGCAATAGCTTTCAAACTGTGCTTACTACATCGGCAGCTATTTTTCAGCCTGGATTGTACACGTTAAGCTCTGGCAATGTATTCAGTTTCAGGAAAAAAAGCGGGGAGGTCTATGCTGTAGGTCAGGCAGGAACAGCCTTTTCTTTACAGGTAAACCTTATTACGGATAGCATCATAGAAGCTACCTTCTCAGGCACATTTAAATCGCAGCAGGGAGAAACATTTGAAGTAGAGAACGGCGCATTTCGTGCATTGATCGGTAAGAAAAACCCTTGTGGCAATATATCAGGTACGGTAAACCCTCCGCCCTCCGGTAGCCAGGTGTTTAAATTTACAGAAGGGGGCACTGAATATACCGGAGGCGCGCAGGCAAGCCTTAGTCCTTCGGGCACAGGATCTGTCCTAACCATTGGGGGCATGACCACTCAAAGCCTCAACTTTAGTATCGTAATAGAAATGTCGGCAATAAGCGTAACGACCGGGAATTACCTCACGGCTACGCCTACTTCGGGGGCTAACAGCTTCCTGGTTACTTCTGCACAGAGTACAACCGTAATGTACCAGTCCAACGCATCTACCCCAGGCGTAAGCATGGTAATTAACCTGACTGCCTACGACCCGGTAGCAAAAGAAGTACAGGGAACGTTTGCCGGTATGGCAAGGAAAATGGGGAGCCAGAATGTACCTATTACCAATGGTAGCTTTAAAGCAGTAATTCAATAAACTCAGGCTGCTTTCCGCCCCTTTACAAGGAACTCAAAGAAGGTCTTTAGCTGTATGCGCCGCTCTGTATTTAAGAGATGACGTTTTGTGCCGGTAATGGCACCTTCCAAAGCGTAAAGGGTGTACAGGCTCATATTTTCGTCCAAAGCCTTTAGCTTCTGGAAACAGGTTTCTGCGCCTGCCTCCATTAATTGTTGATGACTAAAAAAGCCGGCCTGCCTTAGCTTTTTACTTAAAAGGGGGCCAATGTTGGGCAGGCTCATTAGCCTATCAGCTATGTAATTTTCCATTCGTTCAATTCTCTATTAGGTTTTACAAAAATTACATTCATCTGCACGCTTGCCTATGATGAGCATCAGCCCGCTATTCCTTTAACGATTGTTTGCAGCTATCCCGGATTGTTGGAGAAAATGAGCCATTGCTCTACTGATTTCAACGAATCATAGAAAAGTTTTTGCCCGGGCCTGCCAGATGGTAAACAGGTTGCAATGATTAGCACTTATCTTCGGGTATAGAATTATGATCGAGATCAGGGATATAAGAAAAAGCTTTGGAGAAAAGACGATCCTTCACGGTGTTAGCTCCGTAATGGAAACGAGCAAATGCAACTGCGTAATTGGTACCAGCGGCAGCGGAAAAACGGTGCTCATGAAGATTATGGTTGGACTTTTTAAACCTGATGAGGGCGAGGTTGTATACCATGGCGAAAGCATGAAGGAGATGACCATTGACCATTTAAAGCAGTTAAGGCAGAACATTGGAATGTTATTCCAGGGCTCTGCCCTGTTCGATTCTATGACGGTGGAACAAAACATTATGTTCCCTTTAGAAATGTTCTCTACCCTGCGCTATAAGGAACGTAAAACGAGGGTGAATGAGGTGCTTGCTAAAGTAAACCTGAAGGACGCCAACAAGAAATACCCTGCCGAGATAAGCGGTGGTATGAATATGAGGCTGGGTATTGCCCGGGCTATTGTTTTAAACC
>JAEZDR010000001.1 GCA_023433265.1 Bacteroidota bacterium
TAGCTCAGATGGTTAGAGCGTCGAATTCATATCCGCCGGCTGGCGGACACGGGTTCAACTCCCGTTCTCGCTACAAAGAGGTTGATTAGATATCAGCCTCTTTTTTTATGATAGTCAGAGCGTCGGATTCATATCCGCCGGCTGGCGGACACGGGTTCAACTCCCGTTCTCGCTACAAAGGTCAACTTGATGTTGGCCTTTTTTTATTCAGGGCGGACACGGGTTCCAACTCTAATAATTTGGAAAATATGGCGAGATAGCTCAGATGGTTAGAGCGTCGAATTCATATCCGCCGGCTGGCGGACACGGGTTCAACTCCCGTTCTCGCTACATAGGTCAACCTTAGTGTTGGCCTTTTGTTTTTTTAGCAATTGTGAAGGGTTTAACCGCTGACTGATTTTAAACTAAAGAGCAAGCCTTTTGAGGGGCTTGCTCTTACAATTGACTATCACAATCGTTAAAGTGACGAGTATGCTTTTTCAGCAGGTTTTTCGAGCAGCTTAGCATGAGCGGCTGCAAGACGAGCTACCGGTACCCGTGGACCAGAGCAAGAAACATATGTAAGGTTAAGCGTATGGCAGAAAGCGATTGACTCAGGATGACCGCCATGCTCGCCACAAATACCTACTTTAAGATCAGCTTTTGACTTTCTACCCCATTCTACAGCAATCTGCATCAACTTGCCAACACCATTGCGGTCGAGCACTTCGAACGGATTGTCGTGTAGAATATTCTTTTCAGTGTAAAGCGGCAGGAACTTGTTCTCTGCATCCTCGCGGCTGAATGAGAAGGTTGCCTGGGTAAGGTCGTTTGTACCAAAGGAGAAGAAGTCTACCTGCTTGGCAAGTTCGTCTGCACGCATACATGCACGAACCACCTCTATCATAGTACCAAACTTAAAGATCGGCTTGATGCCTTTCTGTTCAGTTACAAAATCAGTAAGGTCGTTTACATATTGCTTAACACGTATAAGTTCCTGTGCAGTACAAACCTGTGGAACCATTATCTCAGGATTTACATTAATACCTTCTCTCTGGCACTCTGCTGCGGCTTCAAGGATTGCCTGAATTTGCATCTTGTATATCTCAGGATATGTAAGGCCGAGACGTACACCCCTATGACCAAGCATTGGGTTTACTTCATGCAATTCGTGAACCTTCTTAAGCATTTGCTCTTTCTTGTCAATAGACTGTTGAATGAGTTCAACACCCTGTTCGTTGAAAGGCATTGCAGAATTGTAACCGTTGGTTCCTGTTTGAAGCAGGCGCATTGTGCTGAAGAGGTTGGTAACACCCGCAGCTGTATCATGCAGCAGGCGGAGGTGTTGCAGCTCTTCTTTTATTTCATCTTCGGTTGGAAGGAATTCATGAATTGGGGGATCGAGCAGACGTACTGTAACAGGGCGTGGAGCCATTACGGTAAAGATCTCTTTAAAGTCCTGCCTTTGAATTGGAAGCAGTTTATTCAGCGCTATCTGACGCTCTTCTTCGGTATCTGCCAGGATCATTTCAATCACCAATGGAAGCCTGTCAACTGCGTTAAACATTCTCTCTGTGCGGCAAAGGCCGATACCCATGGCTCCATATTCTACTGCTTTTTCTGCATCGTCAGGGGTATCTGCATTAGCCATCACTTTGAGACGAGCAATTTCATCAGCCCAATTCAGCAAAGTCTTCAAGTCGTCAGAAAACTTAGGCTCAACTGTTGGAATAACACCCATGAATACATTACCTGTACCACCATCAATGGTAATGAAATCGCCTTCATGAAGGATGGTTTCGCCTACTTTAGCGCGACGACTCTTAACATCAACAGAAATACCTTCTGCTCCTGCAACGCATGGTTTACCCATGCCCCTTGCCACTACCGCAGCGTGGGATGTTTTACCCCCGCGGCTTGTAAGGATACCTTGGGAAGCAAAGAAACCATGGATGTCTTCAGGCTTGGTTTCTTCTCTAATGAGAATAACTTTCTTGCCAGAGCGACCAAGGCTTTCGGCGCGATCTGCATCGAACACACAAATACCTGAAGCAGCGCCCGGAGAAGCAGGAAGACCCTGAGAAAGCGGTGTTGCTTTATGATTAGGGTCAAGGCTTGGGTGCAGCAACTGCTCAAGTAAATCAGGCTTAATTCTAAGCAACGCCTGCTCTTTTGTAAGTAACCCTTCTTTTGCCAATTCAACAGATGTGCGCACCATTGCTGCTGCATTCATCTTACCATTACGCGTTTGCAGGCAATAAAGAATTCCTTTTTCGATAGTGAACTCGAAATCCTGAACCTCTTTATAGTGGTTTTCAAGTTTAGAACGAAGATCTTCCAGTTGCTTGTAGAGGTCTGGCATTTCATCCTTCATGTCGAGTACTGGTTTTGGCGTTCTGATACCAGCTACCACATCTTCACCCTGTGCGTTAGTAAGGTATTCGCCAAAGAAAATGTTTTCGCCTGTTCCCGGATCACGTGTAAAGGCCACACCTGTAGCACTATCGTTACCCATGTTACCGAAAACCATTGCGACTACGTTTACTGCAGTACCGTTTGCCATTTCGGGAGTGATATGGAACTCGCGACGATAGTCGACTGCCCTTTTACCCATCCATGAGTTAAACACGGCTTTAATAGCAATGATCAATTGCTCGTATACATTTTCAGGGAATGGTTTTCCTGTATGTTCGCGAACTACATTCAGGAAACGCTCACTTATATCTTTGAGATCTTCAGCACTTAGGCCGATATCTATCTTAACACCTGCTTTTGCTTTTACAGCTTCAAACTCGTGGTCAAATTTTTCGTCAGGAACGCCTAATGCTACTTTCCCGAACAATTGGATAAAGCGCCTGTAAGCATCGTAAGCAAAACGCTCGTTATTCGTTAGTTTCAGAAGTCCTTGTAGCGTTTCCTTGTTCAGACCCAGGTTTAGAATGGTATCCATCATACCCGGCATTGACATAGCAGAACCGGAACGAACCGAAACCAACAAAGGATTATTGCTGTCACCGAATATTTTACCGGATGATTTTTCAACCAGTTCCAACTGGGCATGTACCTCATCGAGCAAGCCCTCGGGCAATTGCCTTTCCTGGTTAGCCAGGTACGATAAGCATGCCTCTGTTGTTATTACAAAACCGGGAGGTACGTTAAGGCCAATCTGCGTCATTTCGCATAGATTTGCGCCCTTCCCACCTAAAAGTTGTCTTTTTTTACCGTCGCCTTCCATAAAGGAATAAACGAATTTTTTTTGGAGCAGCGATGCTGTTGGTTTGGCAGCACCTTTTGTTAGGAGATCTGACATGATATCAATCGTTTTAGTAAGCTACGAAAGTAGTTTTGCTGTTTAGGCAATTTTTATGACTACAATCACCGCATAGAGAGATATTAGTCAGCTGAGAACATTGGCAGACAGGCGGAGAACGAAACATGAAAACAGTCTATGGCGGACTCCACCACAGGATAAAATTCAAAATCCGGTCTTCTCCCCTTGCTGGAGTATTAACGTCTTTTCAGGTCTTGGTACCGGAAAGTTTCAAAACTGTGTCCCATTCTTCGGGAGCCACTTTCTGAACAGAGAGGCGGCCTAACCGTACCAGCTCCATATTTTTCAAGAGAGGATGTGCTTTAATTTCTGCTAATGTAATGGAGCGTTTGAGTTTTTTGACAGGCTTGAAATCAACAACCACCCATGCAACTTCATCGGTTGTCGGATCCTGGTAGTGTTCTTTAACTACTTTAGCAATACCAACAATTTCAACTCCTTCATTGCTGTGATAAAAGAAAGCCAGATCTCCTTTTTTCATATCACGCAAATTGTTGCGAGCAGCATAGTTTCTCACCCCATCCCAAAAAGTAGATCCATCTTTTACAAATTGGTCCCAGCTATATTTAAAAGGTTCTGATTTGATAAGCCAATAGTTCATGCAGCTAAAGTAGTTTACAAATTTAGGAACTAGAATGAAGCTTTCAATGTAAACGCAAAGCTTCTCCCGGGGGCAGATATACCGCTGGCAAAATACCGATAGTTTTTATCGAGCAGGTTTTCAGCAAGCAGGTGGAGCTGCAGATACTTAGTCAAAACGAATTCAGCTTTAAGATTGAGCGTGAACCATGAAGGCATACCCAAAGGTGTTGCGTATTGAAGGTTGTCTTCGCCGGATGGACTATAATCATTTATTCTTTTCCAGCCATTGAACAGCACAAAAGCCTCCACATTATAGTTGGATTTATTGAAGGCTATAGAAGTTCTACCATACACCGGAGGTATGTGATCCATGGGTACTGCAACGTTGTTGTGTTTATACCTGCCGTAGGTGTAAGATGCTACACCCTGCCAGGCTAGATTTTTAATCAATGCCAGCCTAGCATTCAGGCTAAATCCATAGACAAAAGCTTTTGCTTTGTTTTGATTTGCGAGAACCTGGCTTTTTACACCATCGTAAATGATGCTGTCCTGACCATTGAAAGTGAAAGCATCTGTAACTATAGCATTACTAAATATTGTATAATATATTGATGCACCATAACTGAACCTATCACTAAACTTTGCGAGGTTAATCTCAGCGTTGTAAGTGTACTCGGGTTTAATATCAGGATTGGGAACCACCACTTTTCCTGCACGACTATCGAATACTTTACCCAAATCATCAATATTCGGACTTCTAAAACCCGTATTCAGCAGAAATGAAATTTTCAGCCTTTTAGAAGTCACATATACCAGGGCGACGTTTCCGCTGACCGCCAGGTTTTGTTGCCTGACAGATTTAAACGGGAAATGCATGAGTGAGGTGTCGGCAAAAGAGGCTGACATATTTACATAATTCAACCTGATGCCATCGTTAAGGGTAAGCTTCCGGTTAAACTTATGAGTATGCTGGGCATAAACAGCATAATAGCTCATGCTATTAAAACCGTCCGGATAACGAGTAGATATGCGCGACAGTGTATTGGTATTAATATTTCTACCCCATGCACGTGACTGCACAAAATTTACATTTGACTCTGCGCCAAGGTGCAGTTCATTCTTTCCGCTATAGTGTTTTGCATCTACGTTAAGTCCAAAAACATGAACATTTTCTATTCGTTCATCACGCCTTGAACTCAGGAAGCGCCTAGTATACCTGCTTTCCTCAATACCCTGGTAGCTTGCATTCACCATAGCCTGCCTGAAGAACCCACTGAGGCCATCGGTTGAAAAATGATAAGCTGTTAGTAACCTGAACTGAGGACCATAATACCATTGTGCATAGCTGGGTTTGCTAGCTATAACTTCAGACAATCGGTCGAAGCGGGGAATATTTGTTGAAGAAGAAAGCTGAATGTTTAGTGTATGCGAAATGTTTTGATTGGGTTTATAGGTAAGCTTCTGAAGAATATCCCATTGTTTGTATCCGGCGGGTTGTTGCTTGTCGGGGTCAGGATTAGCTATAGCCGAATCTTTCCCATTGAAAGTTCGAACAATGAAAGGTACCTGGCCGAATCCAGGGAATCTGCTATCCCTGTTTTTGCCCTGTGTTACATTTCCAAAACTGTTATAGGTGATGCTTGTAAGTGATGCCCATTTTGCTCCACCGATGTTTACGTCCGCATGGGCCTTGAACTCTTCTGTAGCTGTAGTATATCTCAGAAAAACATTTGTTTTAGTAAGGGAAAGCTGTGGTGATGAAGTAAACATAGAAACAACTCCCCCTAAAGCATCGCTACCATAAAGCGTGGAGGAAGGGCCATAAATTACTTCAAGCCTATCCAGAACAGCATTATCAACCGTAATGATATTCTGTAAATGGCCTGCACGATAGATGGCGTTATTTAATCGGATTCCGTCCACCATTAATAAAACACGGCTCGCTTCGAATCCCCGAATAACCGGGCTACCTCCACCCTGCTGACTGCGCTGAACAAAGACAGTCCCGGTATTGCTAAGGATATCCCCGGTATTAGCCTGAAAATGTAGCGTAGACGGCTTATTGATTATCGAGACCGATTGAGCTATCCTGCGGGAACGCTCTGCGAACTTGCTTGCGAATACTACTACACTGTCAATATCTTTGTCCAGCAACGTGTCGACTGTTTGCGCCTGGGCAAAGGATGTTATAGCCATAACGGCCAGGAAGAATAACGCAAGCGTTGCTCTAAGCATTTATTTTTTCTTCAGGCTGTCGATTGGGTATTTAGCTTCCATTTGTTTGCGAACAGATTCAGACCATGTGATAATCGCCTTTTTCTGTTGCTCATTTAACCTGGCGTCGTCATGCAGCCATAAATAGGAATCCAGAGGCATATGTCCTTCCTGCACCATTTCTTCGGTTTCTTCAAGCTTATGATATTGCTTTCGCAAAGAATAGCCTAAAAACTCATCGAAATTCAAATGCTCCTTGCCTTCTACCACGTGGTTATTTAACCACCAGGTTACAGGTTGCACCTTTGCGTACCACGGGTAAACTGTATTGTTGCTATGGCAGTCGTAGCAAGCTGTTTTCATTATACCTTCAATGCTATCGGGCATGGCGTATTTGTTTGTAATGCGATTGGGAAATGGACCCGAAGCTTTATTCTCTTCCGGTTGAATGAACTGCATGCCTATAAGTATTATAACAAGGATTAATAAAAGCCTTTTCATGATTAAGAAAGTTAGGCTTCAAATATACTCGATATATAAATGAATCTACATAGATGCATAGCTCTTGACTGTACAAGTTAAAGCCGTATTTTGCGAGCGAAGGAACCGCCGCGATTGTACCGTTTTCAGGCCATATTACTAGTTGTTTTGCTTTGCAGTTTAAGCAAAGCCCTGCATGCACAGGATACCATCCCTATAGTTCCTAAAGCCGAGGTAGTAACCGCTCTATTACTTGAAGAAAAAAAATGGGACTCGTTGTTGATTGCAGGGCGAAATTCCATCTCCAATGGTCGGTTTCATTTTAGAGTTTGGGAGCGTACCGGGCAGGCTGCCTACATGAGAGGAAAATATGCACTGGCATTAGGCTACCTAGTGAAAGCGACTCAACTGGACCCTGAAAGCTGGGACGCTTTGTACCTTGCATATAAGAGCAGCCTGGAACTAAATAAACCAGAATGCGCTCACTTTTTTTTCAGCCGGCTTCCTTTGGAAATAAGGGCCCAGGAGGGAATAAAACAAACAGGGCTTACAGCTTTTGTTGTAGAAATTGCCCCCCGGCTAAATGCTACAACAAGAAGAGGAAACATTTTATACAGACGGCTGGGTATGGAAATCAAACCGGGTCATAAGTGGACGCATCAGCATAACGTTTCCTACCAATTCCAGCGATTGAGTGAGCCGGCGCTTAAGAATTTGGTACACGATGTTGCATCTGTCAACATGCTGCAATGGAGCTATGCTGCAAACGTGTCGTATGCAATTAGTGTAAGAGTTGCATTGAAAGCGGCATTTCACTATCAATACACAAGCTTCGACGATTGGCGATTTGACAATAACGTGCTAATGGGCGGTATTAAGTTTACAGGTAACTTTTTTGACATACAGGCGGATGCTATGATTTGCCAAATTATGGGTTTACCAACTCAGCAATTAAATCTTGAAACCAAAATTCAACCCTTGGGCAATGCTAAACTGGAGGCAGAACTAAGATCATCATTCCAAACCAGTAAAGGTTATGAGAACTGGTTGTTTGAACCTAAACTGGGCGTTAAGCTATTAGGTAACCTGGGAGTAGAATGGTCTGGTGTTTTTAGTGAGTATAACCACTATGTAACAAAAGATGCACAGTATTTATGGACATACCTTGACCCAACCGTTTGGAAAACGCAGTTTTCAATAATTTTAAAAACGCAGAAGCTAGCACTTCAATTGAGTTACCAACTCGACAGGCGAAAGTTATACAATTCAGATATCAGGTACAGCATCCATTCTCCTTCTGCAATTGTCACCTATAAATTTTAAGTGTTTTTTTGATGAAGCGCGCGAGGGAACTATATTTGCGCTTCCTGAATGCCCAGGTGGCGAAATTGGTAGACGCACTGTGTTCAGGTCGCAGCGTTCGCAAGGATGTGCTGGTTCGAATCCAGTCCTGGGCACAATGCTCTTCTTTGTTAGAAGGGCATTTTTATTTTCTAAGAACCTTGTATCGTGCTAAAATAGGTTGTCACAGTGCTATATCGCAGATACCGGTCTCTAAATGCCATTCATTGAAGCGCAATTGATTTACCATTATAGCGCTCTTATCACTCTGCATGGGTTTCCTGCAGCAAATACATCAGCAGGAATAGGCTTGGTAACTACGCTGCCAGCGCCGATGACAGACCGGTCGCCAATGGAGATACCGGGGCATAGCACAGCGCTGCCGCCTAACCAAACATCCTCCCCCACCGTAATCGGCTTTGCGAGCTCAAGCCCGGAAGCCCGCTCTACATGATTTAGTGGATGCGTTGCGGTGTAGATTTGAACGTTTGGACCAATCAAAGTCCTTGAACCTATCACCACCAGGCAAACGTCCAGCACAACACAGTTGAAGTTGAAAAACACCTTCTCCCCGATTATCAAATTATACCCATAGTCGCAGTAGAACGGTGGTTGTAACCATAGATCGTAAGCGGCATTAGGTATCAGTTCCTTTAAGACCTTCCTTCTCTGTTGTTCTTCATTTTCCGGTAAATCGTTTAGTTGCTTTAAAAGCATGCGCGCTTTGAGCCTGTCACCTATTAATTGAGGATCCAAAGGATTGTACAATTCCCCTGCAATCATCTTTTCTTTCTCGGTCATAGTAAGACAGAAACAAAAAATGTACGGTAAATCCATCGTGTTAATATTACACAATAGTATTTCGCACTAACTTCACACCGTATAAATACCACTCATGTTGAAAAAGCATCTAATCTGTGCAGCAATGGCGGCTTGTATTTGTGTAGGACAGCCAGCCGCAGCGCAAACGCCTGAACATCCTGAATGGATCATGCAAGGCAATATCTACGAAGTAAACACAAGGCAGTACACACCTGAAGGTACGTTTAAGGCATTTGCCAAGCATTTACCCAGATTGAAGAAAATGGGGGTGCAAACGCTTTGGTTTATGCCTATACAACCCATTAGTGTGAAAGACAGAAAAGGGACGCTTGGAAGCTACTATGCAATTGCAAATTACCGGGCTATCAATCCTGAATATGGAAACATGGAGGACTGGAAGGACCTGGTGGCGCAGGCGCATAAAATGGGTATGAAAGTAATAATTGACTGGGTACCTAACCACACAGGCGCGGACCATTATTGGCTTGACCAACACCCTGAATTTTATGTAAGAGACAAGACAGGAAAATTTGTGGCACCTTTTGACTGGACCGACGTGCGTAAACTTGACTATAAGAATTCTCAGATGGTAGATAGCATGATTTCCAGTATGAGGTTCTGGATAAACGAAACGCGCATTGATGGGTTTAGGTGTGACGTAGCAGGAGAAGTACCTGCAGCGTTTTGGAAGAAATGCATTAGCACACTAAAAAACGAAAAGGACTTATTCATGCTTGCTGAAAGCAACGATGCCTGGCTTCATGATGCCGGATTTAATGCCAGTTATACCTGGGATGCATTTCACACAATGGTGAAAATAGCGAACGGCGAGCGTCCTGCTTTTGCCATTGACAGTGTGTTATGGAAGGTAGATACTACCTACAAGAAAGGCGCTCTAAGAATGTATTTCACCAGCAACCACGACGAGAATAGCTGGAATAAAGCCGATTATGGCACCATGCCCGGAACGAAGCACGCCCCTTTTGCAGTACTTACACAAACCATTAAAGCTTCAGTGCCCCTCATCTATAGTGGCCAGGAAGAACCAGTTCGGGATAGCCTCAGCTTCTTTTATAAAGACACGATTCATTTCAAGGATTATGAACGGGCGCCATTTTACAGGACGCTTCTTCATTTGAGGAAACGGAACGCCGCCCTAGCAGCCGATGCAAGTTTTAAGAAACTTGCAACCACCGATGATAGCAGGCTTTATGCCTTTGAGCGTGAAAAGAACGGCAGGAAGTTGCTGGTGATTCTAAACCTGAGTAACAAGCCCACAGTTGTAAGTTTTAAAACAAAGCCTTCATCTACAAGGTGGAAAGATGTTTTCATAGCAGGAAGTTTAATAGCAACCAACAAAATGTCGCTCCCTGCCTGGGGGTATGTAGTTGCAGAGAATTAGTTTGCACTTGTTGAGTGGATGGTTTGGATAATAGTACAAAGTACATAGTACATAGTACATAGATAGGAAGAGAGAGAGTGTGTGTATAGTGAATGGTGGAAAGCTGAAGTGGTAACATGAGGAACAAGGAGTTGGTATGGTGCCTCATTTACCGACCAAGTGTCGCAAATGGGCTCAATTCATCACCCGGTGCTGCTCTATCTGTCATAATGACATACACGGCCTTGCTTGCGATAAGAACCTGTACGCAATGTTAATGCTGTAACGACGCACCATGTATGCTTTAAGTACGCTTTTAGTACGAAGTAAGGTAGCATGCAGGGTTATTAAAGCTGACAGCCTCTCGCTTTTTATTCGGAAGCCGACATTCAGTGAGGATATGAGATTTTGATGCAGTTTTTTGGCGATGCGGCAACGCTATAATCAAATTCAAGATATCGAAATAGAAATCTCTCAATATTAAAAAGGCTGACCTTGTGGGGTCAGCCTTTTTTATCTTAAACTGAAATGAACGCCTTACTCGTACCGCAGCACCTTGAACTCGGTTCTACGGTTCTTTTCGCGGCCCGCAGGATTGTCTTTCTTACCAATCTTATTTGGTGCTACAGGTTGGGTTTCGCCATAACCTTTGCTCGTCATGCGTTCTGCAGGAATACCTTTTTCAGTAAGGTACTTAACTACGGCTGCAGCACGCTCTTCAGACAGTTTCATATTCTTTTCGTCTGATCCAACAGCATCTGTATGTCCTCCTAACTCAACTACCATGGTTGGATATTCCTTCATGAATTCAGCCAGTGAATCGAGGTATGGCAATGACTCTGGTTTTAGATCAGCTTTGGCAAATTCGAAATAGATATTTTGCAATACAAGTGGTTTCTTTTCCGGAATAGGAACAGGCTCCATACAAATTTCTTTTGCACCAATACTGTCAAGATCAAGGTACTCATCCGGCGGAGCCACGGTACCTCTCGCAGGAATAAAGCCTTCACGGCGCACTGTTACATTAAGGTTGGCATAGTCTTGCATCACAAATGAATACCTTCCTTCATCGTCGGTTTCCAGGTTGGCGATTTCTTTGCCTTTGTCATCGACAATTGCAACTGTAACACTGTCAAGCGGCCTGTTTTCTTTACAGTTGATAACCTGTCCTGTAATTTTCTTTTCAAGCTTATTTCTTTCAAGGCTAAGCAACTCGTAGCAACATACAGAATTACGATCGCTGCTCAGAATAATATCATTGTAAAGGAACTTACCGTAGGCAAAGAAATAGTTATCATCCTTTACAGAGTTATAAGGATGGCCAAGGTTTACCGGCTCTGAAAAGCTTGCTGGAAGCGCACCTGTAGCTTTATATAAATCCATACCTCCCATACCTACCCTGCCATTTGATGAAAATACAAAGGTCTTGGTTTTCTCGTGATAGAACGGAGCTTGCTCGTTTTCAGGAGTATTAAGACTGCCTAGGTTTACAGGTTTGCCTGCAATATTTCCATCTTGCAACGGAACATAATACAAGTCGAGTTTACCTGCACCGCCCGGCATATTAGAGGCAAAAAACAAATATTTACCGTCAGGAGAAACAAAAGGCTCCTGCGAAGAATACTCAGGCACGTTAATGTCCGCACCCAGCGCTGACGGAGCACTCCAGCCATGGCTCGCTTTATCAGCTACATAAATTGAGGCAACTTTCTTTACATCGGTACCGGACCAACGGGTTAAATACATTTTTGATCCGTCAGGTGTCACAGCGGCAACGCCTTCGTGCAAGCCGGCATTATCAGGAAAAGCCACCCTTTCGGTTGCCGAAACAGCCCCATCGATAAATGAGGCTTTGAAAAGATAGTTATTGTACTGGTCTTTTTTTCCTTTTGCCGTATCAGGTGTAGTTGCAGTGAAGAAAATCTGATTCTCTTTTACAACGGGTGCATAGGTAGACGTTGGGTTAATGCCAAGGTTTAGCTTATTAACCTGGAAGCGGGCTGCATAAGGTTTATTCAGCTCAGCATTGATGAAACGCAAGCTTGCAATTTCCTTATCTGCCAACTGTTTAAGATTATCATCTATCCCTGGTGACGCAACAAAGTCGTTAAATGCAGCTTCTGCAGCTTCAAACTCTTTGTTAGCACGGAGACTCACTGCGTACCAATATTTTGCATCCGGAAACTGCTGATGCCATTCTGCTGCCTGCTTATACCAAGGGATAGCCTGGGCATACATATTAAGCTTACGGTAACTGTCAGCAAGTTTGTAGGTGGCCACTTGTCTATCAACAGGTTTAGATCCTGCAGGTGCTGCCGCAGTACCCATCTGTTGCATTTTAACCTGTTTTACCTGGTAAGGGTCGTACTCGCCGGCACGTTTCTTACTGTTGTTTTTTAAATACTTTTCGTAGTAATTAGCTGCGGAGTTGTACTCTCCTTTTGCGTAATAATCGTTAGCTGCCCGTAAATAATCGAACATAACCTGGGCAGATGCTCCGCCACAAAATGCGACAAGAGCAATTACAGCAATAAATCGTCTTAATGTCATATAGCCTACTTAATGGGGGGTGATGGGAGTATGATTATAAGCGAGGACAAACAAATGGTTCAGCAGGTGTGCTGGTTCTTTTTCTTCCTATATAAGTAAGAGAAATTTCCACGCTGCTTGCTCCTTTTGCCACCTTACCGAGATCGGACGTATTGATATCGTAGCTAAGCCCTACTATCATGTTCTTGAAATAAAGGCCTACAAATGGAACCGCTGCATCGTTAAAACGGTAGTTGGCACCAAACATCAGGTCGGTGGTTTCGTTAGCCCGAAGCTGTGCGTAAGCGCCTAACATTACCTCCTCTGACTTTGACTGACGCATGTATAATACGTTTGGCGTAAGAGAGAAATTGTCAAACAATAGTCTTACACCGCCATGAGCCGTCCAACGCACCGGGATCCTGTCGTCTGACATGCTGTTTGTGAGAAACTTGTTTTGTGGACGCGATAAGTGCGAACCGGAGACACCCACAAAAATGTTGGCTTTTTTTCCCGGCTCTGCATCGTAGTACATTGCACCAAAAGCGATATCAAAAGCAGTTGCCGACTTTTGATTGATCACTTCCGCGGTTTGACCGGTTCCACCTCCAGGATTCTGATCGGGAAAGGTCATTTTATTAGGGTTAACCCTGCGATTAATAAATCCGGCATTAGCGCCAAAGCTAATGCGCTGGTTTCCGTTGGTACCAAAACGAAGCCCTGTGTAGGCCAGCGATATACCTCCGTTAATAGTATTAAATGCACCAGCCGTCTGGTTCATCACATTGATACCGTAGTTGATAGATTTTTCTGTGGCAACATCAATAGATACCCCGGGAGTGGAAAATGCACTGCCGACGTTTGCCCATTGGTTACGATAGATACCAGATATTCTATAATCCCCGTCGAACACGCCCGTCAAAGCAGGGTTGATATAGGATGGGTAAATGTAGTAGCTGGAAAAATGTGGGTCAATCTGGGCCCATGCACTGCTGTTACCCAGCAAAACTAGTATTAGCAAAACCGGTAAACTTCTTTTCATTCGGAGGTTTTTTTGCGCATTATCTAATTATAGTGATCGATCCTGTGATGATATTAAAGCCATTCTTAGGATCAATGATGTAATAGTAAGTTCCAACAGGTAATGGCGTACCATTATAAGTTCCGTCCCATGGTGTGTTATAATTATGCGAACTGAACACCATAACACCTTGCCTGTTGAATATTTCAACTGAATGGCCTGGATAGTCAACCAGTCCCGGTATTAGCCATAGATCGTTGATACCATCGCCATTAGGTGAGAACGCATTCGGTATCTGAATCTGCTTCAGCATCTTCACGCTCAGACTGTCGGTAGCTGAACAACCAAAGTTGTTTGTAGTAGCCGTCAGCCAGAATATACCGTCATTCAACACCATGAGTTTAGCTCCCAACTGGTCATCATTCATTAGCTGTGGAATCTTAGGCGTCCAACTAAATGATACGGATGTTGAATCGTTTGCCTTCGCCTGGAAGTTAACAATCGTACCTTGAGGCACAACGAAGGAAGGACCCGCATCTATCTTTGGTTGTATATGGACCTTCAATGGTTTCTCCAGGGAAGCCATACAACTACTTTGATTAGTAACCGTAAGTTTAATGTTGAAGTCGCCGGCGCTGTTCATTAACCTGTTAACCGTATGACCGCTGGCCGGGCCTTCCGGACCTAAATCCCATTGCCAGCTCTTGATGGGCGAGCCATTGGGGTTTGAATTATCGGTAAACTCTACCGGCTTCCCCTGGCACACAGGGCTGGGATCCATATTGAAGTTTACCGTCGGTTTATTGTAAGTCCTTACATTCTTGATAAATATGCTACTACATCCTCCGTCAACAGATGTTGCTGTCAATTTAACCGGGTACACACCAGCAGATGTGTAGTTATGTTCCGGATGTTTTGTGCTTGATATAGCTGAACCATCAGCAAAATCCCACTTCCATATCAGATTTTGGTTGCTGGCATAGAAGGTAGTGGTGTTATTAAACTTGGCAGGGCCGCCAGGCAAACAAATGGTATCCACAAGTGTGAACGAGGCCTTCGGTACCGGGTGAACCGTTACCGTTAAGCCAAATGGCTCACTTTTGCAACCTTGAGGCGATGTTGTTACAAGCCTTACATTGTACTTACCTGTATCAATGTAATTGTAGGTGAATGGTAGCGCTGTCGTTTTGATTGCAGAATCTCCATTACCGTAAATCCACTTCCAGGTTTGAATATTCGCTGTATTAGTAGAGGGCGTAAAACCTACGTTAGACCCGTGACAAACACTTTGATCTGCGGCAAACGATGCCATTGGTCTTGGGTTCACGGTGATACTTAACGGAATAGTCTTTTCGCAACCCGAGTTAGACGTAAACTTGTATTGGAAAGTAATAACTCCGTCACCCGCTGCCATTGGATCAAACAATCCCGCTGGTGTTATAAAGCTTCCACCGGAGAACACGCCCTGTCCTTTTACCCCATTCGTAACAGCCGGAGCCGCCAATGTAAGCGGTGATACATCTTCGCACACCGGAGAATAGGAAGGTGTGGTAAGCGCGGGTGTGCGCTTAAACCTTATCGTATCAACAGAATCTCTCACACATCCATTGTTAGAGTAAACTCTCAGGCTGATGTGATAGAGGCTATCCTTCATATTGAAGGTTGGATTTTGAAGGTTAGAAGACTCGGCTCCAGCAACGGTGCTGTCGCCAAACCACCAACGGTAACTCTTAATACCTGATGCACCGGCAGTAGCAGCAGCAGAAAACTGTACGGTTCCGGTTTCATTCAGGCACCCGGTTGGCGAGTAAGCGAAGGTTGTTATTGTAGGTTTTGGATGGATTGTGATAGTCCTTGAAATAGAATCCACACAACCATTGTTATCAAACACATACCAGATAGTATGCGTTCCTGCACCCGCAACGGATGGAACAAACTTGCCCGCATTGCCATCAATAATACCAGGCCCTTTATAGGTTCCGGTACCATTCACGCCATTCGTAACGCTTGCTTTATTTACAAGCACAGTGTCGTTGTTGAAGCATTGCGCATTCAAGGCTGCGAAGCTCAACGCTGCTCGTAAACGGATCGTTTTTGTAACGGTATCAGTATTGGTACAACCAAAGGCTGTAGATGCAGTAAGCTTTATCAAATAACTTCCATCTGTGTAATTATGCGTTGGGTTTTCCAGTGTGCTGGTATTGGCCGGAGGTGCGCCATGCCCAAAATCCCACGAGTAACGCAACACCTGTGTATCGGCCACCGTAGACAAATTGGAAAACTGTACAAGCCCTGCTGTATTAAAGCAACTGTCAGGAACAGAGAAATCGGCAACCGGTGTTGCAAACACAACGATATCGCGTGTTAATGTCTGCACGCAACCAGAGTCGCTGGCAAAATGGTAAGTAATGGTATGCTTTCCGGGTCCTGCTATCTGTGAAGAAAACTTACCCATCGCTGTATCGGTTATACCCGAACCGGTATACCAGCCGTAACCGGGAACACTATTGGTTACACTGCCCTTGTTAACATCTGTTTCGGCGGCCACCGCACAAATAGTGTCCAGTGGTTCGAATGCCAGTCTCGGTTGTATATTCATAAAGACTGTATCCGTAGAGTCGCGCGAACAGCCCTTATCGGTTGTAGCAATAAACTTAATGATGTACTCCCCATAACCAAACAGGTGCGACGGATTTTTATCCATCGAAGAATCCGGGTTAGCAGGTGT
>JAEZDR010000061.1 GCA_023433265.1 Bacteroidota bacterium
CCTGGGCTTGAACCAGGGACCCCCTGATTATGAGTCAGGTGCTCTAACCAGCTGAGCTATAGGCCCTGAATCTTACAGATTCAAAAGGAGCGCAAAAATAGGGAATTACGGGAATTAGCAAAACGTGAGTGTTGCTACAACTTCATCTACAATTCGTTAAAGGATTAAGTTTCCCGTTCAAAGGAAAACTCTTCTCAATTAACAGGTTGATAGCTAAGAGGGTAATTTTCGCCATTCTCCCATCAACTGTTAGATTTATGATGGAAGAATATTTTATTAAGTCAGTGGGTTCTTATAAGTCGCTGAATTTGTTTGCTGAGTCGATAAAATATTGCTGTTTGTATCATCAAAAGACTCATAAACTTTAACATTCGGCATAGTCTCTGTTAAAGTTACCATGACATTGAATTCGTGAAAAAGAAAAAAAGTGTGTATGAAAATTCAATTTTTACCTCTCGTAATGGCTGTCGCTTTTGCAGCCTGTAGCAAAAAAAATGATGTAGCTCCCGTTTCTGAAGTTCCACGCTCAGTGGAAGTTCTTCCAAGTGTGATTGCCGCCGACATGGCGTTGGACCCGAACAAAGATTATAGCTTGCAGGGGCAAGTGTATGTAAAGAACAATGCATCACTTACCATACCTGCGGGGGTGACCGTATTTGTTGCAAAGAATACTAACCCTAATGACAAGAGTTCATTGATAGTTACTTCAGGATCTAAGTTGTTTGTTAACGGCACCGAAGACAAACCTGTGGTATTTACATCGGCAGCCCTGGAAAAAGCCCCCGGTGATTGGGGAACAATAGCCATACTTGGAAAGTCAGTTACCAATACCGGCATAGGCTACGTACTTGGACTGCCCGAAAACGATGATACTAAGTATGGGGGGAACGATCTGGCTGACAATTCAGGTAGTATTCGTTACTTAAGAGTAGAGTATAGTGGAGGAATCAATCCATCAGCAGAAGAAGAATGGGGTCTAGACAGAGTGAGCGGTTTCGCTTTGCATAGCGTGGGATCAGGTACAACGGTGGACCATGTGATGGTAAGTAACTCGCGCGATGATGGGTTCCAGTTTGTGGGGGGAACCGTAAATGCAACTCACCTCATTGCTTATAATAATGGTGACGACGACTTTGATTTTGACCATGGTTACACAGGGAAATTGCAGTACGTAATTTCCTATCGCCAAAGCCTCAACAGCACACATGCCCTGAGAGCAAACGCGTTGGAAAGTTATAATGACCACTGGCCAACACTGAACGAGCCAATTACAAGGCCCGTGATTTCAAATATGACTATAGTAGGGCCGCAAGGCATCGAACTAACTCCTTCTAATCTGAACCAGGGAGTGTATATACGTAAGGGGACAAAATTTGTAATTGAAAATTCTATCGTTGCCGAATATCCGAAAGGCGGACTGATGGTTTGCCCTAAGACAAGAAAACCTTTGATAGAAAACAACGGCTCTTTATTCAGGAACAATTTAGTTCAAAGCGACAGTATGGCAAAATCGTTCAGTTTTGACCGTGGATGGGACCCCGCCGGTTTTTATGGTGTGCTTGCTGACCCTGAATTGAAGGATTTCTGTACAGATGCTTTAAACAAAAATCAGGTGGTAGCCACATCAGATGAATTGAAGCTTACCGCAATGTACAGCGCAAATGGACCCGACCTTACTCCACTGGCAACATCACCTGCATTAACAGGAGCTAACTTCAGTGATCCTGATTTATCCGGTTTCTCTGTGGTGCCTTTTAGAGGAGCCATAGGCACGAGTAACTGGGCCGGCAACAGCAATTGGGCAAGATGGAAATAGCGAAATGAGCTAATTATATTGAGGCCGCCTTAGGGCGGCCTTTTTTACTTCTGCCTCTCAGAAAAGCGAGAACAATTTCTTTCCCGGAAAAAGCATTGAGCATCTTGCTGCTAGATTCGTATAGCTTAATTTGCACCCCTAATCGTTTTACCATGGCTAAACAAAAAAGAGAGAAGAAGCAGGACTCCATTCTGAATAACGATTCATTACAGTTTATCAAACGCTATTTAAACACACACTCACCTGTAGGATTTGAGATTAGTGGACAAAAAGTGTGGTTGGAATATGTGAAGCAATATGTAGATACAACATTTGTAGATCCTTATGGAACGGCCGTCGGAGTTATTAATCCCGATGCCCAGTTTAAAGTAGTAATTGAAGCGCATGCTGATGAAATAAGCTGGTTTGTAAACCATGTGACAGATAATGGCCTCATATATCTCAAACGTAATGGAGGTGTGGATCCCCAGATTGCACCTAGCCAGCGCGTTTTAATACATGGCAGGAAAGGACCGGTAAAGGCAGTGTTTGGGTGGCCTGCCATTCATACAAGAATAGGAGGTGAAGGAAAGGACCCACAGACCAAAATTGAAAACCTGTTCCTTGATTGCGGTGCAAGAAATAAACAGGAAGTAGCTGACCTGGGCATACAAATAGGTAGTGTTGTTACCTACCAGGATGGATTTGACGAACTAGCCAACGGGTACTATATAGCAAGGGCATTTGACAATAGGATTGGTGGTTTTATGATAGCTGAAGTGGCCAGATTGCTGAAAGAAAATAAGAAGAAATTACCCTTTGGATTGTATGTTGTAAATGCAGTACAAGAAGAAATAGGATTGAGAGGGGCTGAAATGATTGCAAGAAGAATCAAACCGAATGTTGCTATTATAACTGATGTAACCCACGACACTACCACCCCGATGATTAATAAACTGATTGAAGGAGAGGTTCATTGTGGAAAAGGACCAGCTTTGGTCTACGGCCCTGCTGTGCACAACAAGCTTATCAATTTTATCCAGGATGTAGCTGAACAAAACAAAATTGCAGTACAGTTAAGAGTAACAAGCAGGAGCACCGGTACTGATACTGACAGCTTTGCTTACGCAAATGACGGGTGCCCTTCGGCTCTCATTTCTATTCCGCTGCGCTATATGCATACTACAGTAGAAATGCTACACAGAAATGATATTGAGAATACAATAAAGCTGATGTACGAAACGGTAGTTAAGCTTACTCCAAAAACCAACCTTAGTTATCTCTAGTTTGCCAAAAGACTTATTTTCAAAACAAGCGAAAGCTTATGCCAGTTATCGGCCACTCTACCCTAGTGAGTTGTTTCAACACATCTATGGGTATGTAGAAAGCTATGCGTTGGCATGGGATGCTGGAACGGGAAATGGTCAAACCGCCAAAGTACTGGCAGAGAAGTTTGAACTGGTTATTGCCACCGACATTAGTGAGCAGCAACTCGCGTTGGCAACAAAGTCAGCCAACATCGTCTATAGAAAAGAAGCGGCAGAAGAAGTAACATTAGCTACAGGAAGTGCAGACCTTGTAACTGCTTCGCAGGCTGCTCATTGGTTTCAACTTGACAAATTCTATAAGAAGGTTGATGAGGTGTTGAAGCCGGGTGGCTGCATTGCTTTATTTGGCTATGGTTTAATAGGTTGCAGAGATGAACGCGTAAATGAACAGGTAAGCTATTTATATCGCGAAATAACAGCGCCGTACTGGGATGCAGAACGCAACTACGTCGACGACCACTACTCTACCCTACCCTTTCCATTTGCTGAGATAGCTTCGCCCGGTTTTACTATTAATGTGCGGTGGAACATAGATCAACTAACGGGCTACCTGCAATCGTGGAGTGCGGTAAATCACTACATCAAGGCAAATGAGAAAAGTCCGCTGACAATTATTGAGGATAAGCTGGCAAGTGCATATAGTGAGGGCGAAGAAAAAGACTTCAGCTTCCCGGTGTTCCTGAGGCTTGGTAAGAAAGTCATGCTCCCTGCTGGCTTAATATAGTTGAGGATGTATAAGAGGTGGGTTTAAGTGTGGACTATGAGATATACCAATGAAAGGGAGGAGTTACATTAAAGACAGCATTGGGACAAATAAGAGAAAGCCCATTCCAGACCCATTGCAAACCCATCGAAAACCCCTTAGAAACCTTTCTGTCAGTTCATGGAAACGCAATGCCTACCCACCCACCGCCAGGTCGGCGTTATTTGCCTCCTGGGATAGATCCTATTGCCACAGGCAGGTCTTAAACTGTTTGTTGTAATACGGCCGCCTTTGAGCTGCTACGTTGCTCGTTGTACTTTTTAGCTGCATCGATAAAATGTACAAACAGCGGAGCAGGATTTTCAACAGTGCTTTTAAGCTCAGGGTGATATTGAACACCGATGAAAAAAGGATGTGAAGGTATTTCCATAATTTCAACAAGACCTGTTTGAGGATTAATACCACTAGCCGTCATACCCGCAGCCTGGTAGTGATCCATGTATTTGTTGTTGAACTCGTATCGATGTCTATGACGCTCGGAGATGTTTGTTTTGCCATAAATACGGTGGGCGAGCGAGCCCTCTGTTAAATGGCAAGGATAAGAACCAAGCCTCATGGTACCACCCATCATTTTAACCTGCTTTTGCTCTTCCATCATGCTGATAACAGGCTCAGGCGTCTGACGATTCATTTCAGTAGAGTGAGCACCTTCGAGGCCTAAAACATTTCTGCCGAATTCAATAACCGCCATCTGCATACCGAGGCAGATTCCAAAGAAAGGCAAGCCATTTTCGCGTGCGTATTTTACTGCAACTATCTTTCCCTCAATTCCACGGTTACCAAAGCCAGGCGCTACGAGTAATCCATCGAGGCCCTGCAATTTCTCACCAACATTTTCCTCAGTGATGGTCTCACTGTGTATGTTAACCACCTGTACTTTTACCTCATTAATGGCTCCTGCATGGATAAAGCTTTCGAGTATGGACTTGTAGGCATCTTGTAATTCCAGGTATTTACCTATTAGCCCAATCGTTACTTTGCTTCGTGGATATTTGAGCTTATCCAGAAAATGCTTCCATTTTTCCAGTTCGGGCTCCTGCACACCAGTGATATTCAGTTTACGTAAACAAATGACATCCAAACGTTCCTGCAACATCATTAAAGGCACTTCGTAAATGGTAGAGGCATCCATTGCTTCGATAACTGCTTCTATTTTCACGTTACAGAAAAGGGCTATTTTCCGTTTGATTTCATCTCCCAGGCTTTCTTCTGTTCTACAAACTATTATATCTGGATGCACACCCGTTTCGCTCAGCATTTTTACACTATGTTGAGTCGGTTTGGTTTTGAGCTCTTTTGCAGCTTTAAGATAAGGGATAAGCGTAAGGTGAACGACCATTACATCTTCGTCAGGCAACTCCCATTGCAGTTGTCTAACTGCTTCTATAAAAGGTAAGCTTTCAATGTCGCCAACAGTACCACCTATCTCGGTAATAACAATATCGTATTTACCTTCTTTACCAAGTAGCAGCATACGACGTTTAATTTCGTCGGTGATGTGCGGCACTACCTGTACTGTTTTGCCAAGATAAGCACCTTCGCGTTCTTTATTGATAACGTGTTGATAGATGCGACCAGTTGTTACATTGTTTGCCTGAGAAGTAAATATGTTTAAAAATCTTTCGTAGTGGCCAAGGTCAAGGTCTGTTTCAGCTCCATCCTCTGTTACAAAGCATTCTCCGTGTTCGTAAGGGTTAAGTGTACCGGGATCTACGTTGATATATGGATCAAACTTCTGAATGGTGACCCGCAGCCCCCGAGCTTGCAGAAGCTTGGCCAATGAAGCCGCGATAATACCCTTTCCCAAACTACTGGTTACCCCGCCGGTAACAAAAATATATTTAGCCATAACCCTGATTTTATGTTCACTTAGCTATAAAATGGCATAGACCACCAATAGCTTTATTTTTTGTGGTAACTACTGTAACTGACCAATAGAAGTAAATGGGAATTCTTAGAGGTCGTACAAACCTAAGAAGAAAAACGGCTACAAAAAAGTTTGCTGGCAGCGAGTTAGCGATTTTGATATTAATTGTTAACTTAATTTCCACAAGCATAGAATGGTAGGGTAAAAATGAACATAACTGTCTTGATTTTATGAAAAAAACATTCAGAGATTAATCTCTAAAGATTTCAAAATCACCTACATTAATTAGGAGGAGCCGTTTGCAGTATAAGACGCTCTGCGAATTTGGTCTTGACAAGATTATATCGAGATATATTTGATAAAATATGCACATGAAGACACTTCTTACATTAACCCTGAGCGCATTTCTGTGCGCATTATTTTTAGGGAATACATTTATCTATAAGCCACCAGGCATTACAACCCCGGAGTGTTATATCAGTTGCTTTAATACGCAGGTTACCGAAGACTTTAGAAGGGAAGTAAATCAAAACTTTGCTGCGCTGCACGCCGAACCCCGAGCATTTAAGCTGGATGCGGGCAAAGGGAAAATGATAAGTTTTACTACCGCCGACGGCAGGAAGGCGATGGCTTACGAAATAAAGGCAAAGAAAGCTACAAACAACTACCTGATCGTACTGCAGGAATGGTGGGGCCTAAATGACTACATTAAAAAAGAAGCCGAACGGTTACACGATAACCTGGAGCATGTAAATGTGTTGGCTTTAGACTTATATGACGGAAAAGTGGCAACAACCAGGGACAGCGCTTTGAAATATGTACAGGCGGCCTCTTCTGACAGGATTGTAAATATTATAAATGGGAGTATTGCATATGCTGGGAAAGATGCTCGGATTTACACAATAGGCTGGTGTTTCGGAGGCATGTGGAGTTTACAGGCAGCCATATTGGGAGGTAAAAAAACACAAGGTTGTGTTATGTATTACGGACGCCCGGATACAGACGTAGAAAAATTGAAGCAACTGAATACTGATGTACTTGGCATTTTCGGGAGCAAGGACAACAATCCCTCGCCAAAGAAGGTGGAAGAGTTTGAAGCAGCGATGAATAAGGCCGGTAAGACATTGATAAAGAACCTATACGATGCGGGACACGGTTTTGCCAACCCGAGTAATCCCAACCATAATGAAGAAGCGACAGAAGACGCCTGGAAAAAAACCATAGCGTATTTGAAGCAAAAAATGAGGTCATCTGAAGCATCTAACAACCGGTAAATGCCGCGGAAACTATCGTCAATGCGCGTTAGTTAGGCTTGTTTGGAATATGATTTGCGTCGAAGATGGGTATTAAAACTTGTGAGTATGGAAATAAGAGATCTACACGGAAAAGTTTTAAAGGTGACAGATTTAAACGAAAAGCTTGCCCAGGTGAAATACCTGTTAAAAGAAGAAGAGGTTAGCTGCAACGAAGAATCGCTTTATTGGAGCGATGTTTACTATAAACTGAAAAACCTCTGGTACAGTAGCTACTAAAACACCATTTCTCAAACTCCAATTCCTACGCAATGATAATCAAAGACATTAACGGCAACAGTATTTATGTAAGAAGCCTTGATGAATCTATTGACCAAGTGACTTCCATTATATACGACAAGAACTACCCTAAGGAGGACAAGATGTATTGGAGAGACCTTCTTGGCAGGTTGAAAGCTGAAGAGATTCATTATGATGCCTTTGCGGTATATTAATCCCTGAGGTTTCTAGCAGCACCGGCTTGGTGATAACGAGCAGCATTATTAAAGTATTTGAATGGCTTGCTGGCGCCTTTGTTAGCGGGTTATACCGGCTTAGGATTGCCTTTGGATAGCTTTGATATGAGCTTTGGTATGGGACAACTATGGGACAACTATGGGAGAACTATGGGACAACCATAGGGCAACCCCGGAAGAACTGCGAGATATCCATGGGAGTGTAATTTAAACTGTGTCAGTTGGTTTTTTGGGTTATATTTAATCATCAGGTGAAGCGTAGAAAAGCTCTGCTGGGGAGCAACTTTTCGAGGAATAACCGATCCGATAAGTTAAGGTGCCGGGGCTCCAAAAGCCTCGGCACTGTTGTAAAGTTAAGCGCTTCCAAATAATAATAACTATTCGGTCCATGCCTTCAAAAACCCTTGGGCCAACAGGCCCAAATAACTCTTAGAGTACTTTCATCCGCCCCTCAAAGTGAATGCTCAGCTGAGCTGCAACCATCAACCAATTTGAAAGAGGTTTATACCACTTCTGGCTAATGTTTTTATAGGCCAGATATACGAGCTTCAGTAGGGCATCGTCATTGGGAAAACATCCTTTGTTCTTGGTTACTTTTCTAACTTGTCTGTGAAAACCTTCAATCGTATTGGTTGTGTAGATGATGCGGCGGATGTCTTCAGTATATTTAAAATAGCAGGAGAGCTTATGCCAGTTGTTACGCCACGACCTGATAACTACCTGGTACTTTTTGCCCCACGTTTCTTCCAGTTCATTAAGTCGATGTTCAGCTAGTTCAAGAGTGGTTGCTGTATACACTGGCTTTAAATCGTCCATGAACTTTTTACGATCTTTAGTAAGAATATACTTGAATGAATTGCGGATTTGATGAACTACACAACTCTGCACCTCTGTACGAGGGAAGATTGTTGTAATAGCCTGCTCAAAACCGGTTAGATTATCAATGCAAGCAATCAGAATATCTTGAACACCACGGTTATGAAGATCTGTGAGTACGCCCAGCCAAAAGTTAGCTCCTTCACTCTCCGAGACGTATACTCCTAGGAGATCCTTAATGCCTTCTTTGTTTATACCTAAGATGTTGTACACCGCCCGGGTCTTTACCCTTCCTTGTTCCTTGACTTTATAATGCATTGCATCCATCCAAACAATGCAATACAAAGGCTCCAAAGTTCGTCCCTGCCACTCCTTAACTAACGGCATAACCTTATCAGTAATAGCACCTAATGTATCATGAGAGATATCCATGTCATACATCTCGCTGATGTGCCGCGAGATATCTCGAAGGCTCATTCCTAATCCATACATACCAATAATCTTGTCCTGTAAGCTCTCAGCCAGAATAGTTTCTCTCCTTTTAATAATCTGGGGTTCGAACGTGGAATTGCGATCACGGCTACTAACCAGGTCTATCTCACCCTCAACAGTCTTTACAGTCTTGACTACTTTGCCGTTTTTCCTGTTCCGGACAAGATTTTCGGCCTCATTGCTTATGTGTTCTTCCAGTTCTGCCTCTAGTGCAGCCTCCAAAAACTGCTTTAATAGCGGCGCAAAAGCGCCGCCTTTACCGGTTAAACTCTTGCCTGAACGAAACTGCTCCAAGGCTTGCTTTTTGATCGACTCAAGGTCGAGTTCTCTTGACTTTTTCATTTGTCTGTGTTTTGAAGTTAAACTATCCTTCTGACACAGTTCATTTTACAGTCTCATATCCATATTAGAAATATATAATGTCTTGTCCTGGGAAAACTTTACACATTGGGGAGATTTCCTGTGTGACGTTTACAGTTGCTAGGATTTTCCTGTAGGACCTTTACAACCACTTCTGCGCTTGTGGAATAGCGGCATACCAAGCGCATATTGGGTTGACTATAAACTGGCAGTTTGTTTGATTAACAAGCAACTAGTAATAGAAACCAGCATATGAAAAACCTTTTAACCGCTCTTAGCTTTTTGATTGTTACGACAGCGTCCGTTGCGCAGGATAGTACAGCGCAAGTACAGCGTACGGCTGGCTCGCCTTATACTACCCGTTTCTGGACTGATGGCCCCATACTGGTAGGGAGCATTGGCCTTACCGCGCTTGGAACCAAACTGGTTGCGAACAAAAAGGATTTGACGTTAGCAGAGCTTGCCGCTATCAATAAAAGCGATATCCCCGCATTTGACCGAGGAAATGCAGGATATTATTCTGAAAAAGCAGATGACATTAGCTATTTGCCTTTTTGGGGATCGTTTGCATTGCCGGTGGTAACTGCTTTGATAGATAAAGATCAACGTAAGAACTTCGGGCAGGTAATGGTAATGTACACAGAAACCATGGCTATTACAGGCGCTCTATTTACCATTACAGCGGGAACAGTAAACAGGCCCAGGCCACTGGTTTATAATGATAAGGTAGATACGAAAATCCGCACAAGCAATAATAACCAACGGTCGTTTTTTGCAGGGCATACTGCGGCTACCGCAGCTGCAACATTCTTTTGGGCGAAAGTATTTGCGGACTTTCATCCCGATTCAAAAGCCAAACCATTCGTGTGGGCTGCAGCAGCCGTGGTACCCGCCGTTGTGGGATATTACCGGTACGAAGCAGGGATGCACTTTTTAAGTGATAACCTTTTGGGATATGCTATTGGCGCGGGCGTTGGCATTTTGGTGCCTCACCTGCACAAGAAAAAGGTTTTGAATAACAAGGTTTCGCTTAGTCCGCAATATGGAATGGATTATAAAGGGCTGGCGTTACGATACAAATTATAAGGACTAAGGAACATGATCCAGCAACTTATATATTTTGGGAACGATAGCTGAGTGGCTCCCATTATAGTTGTTTACGATAATTGCAAATGCGTATTTGCCTTTGTAGCCAACAAACGACTTTACCCCTGCTATAGTACCGCTTTTCATTTTCAATTTATTGAAGACTGGAAGTGACGCATGAAAACTAGTGTACCAGGATTGTTTTGTAGCGTAAGCCATAGCCGTGGCAAGGGCTGTAGTTGATACTTTATTAGCAGGAGAAAGACCGCTGGCATCTACCATATTCATTCCTATGGTGGTTTTACTGATTTGTTGCCAGCGATCCCGGATCTTCCGTAAGCCCAGTGCCGGGTTATTGTGACCTATCTCTGTTTTAATAGCTTCTCCATATAGGTTGATGCTTTTTTGCAGAAACCAATAGATAATGCTGTCCATAGAAGGAGAACTGTATACAAAGAGGCTACGGGCCGACATTATAGGAAGGACATTGCCGAGCACCATTATACCTCTTTCCTCCAACTGTTCCACTATTATTGCTTTAGCATTTTTAATTGGATCGGGTACAGATCCGGATATCCGGAAGTTTTTACCTGGAGGAATGCTGCCTCTAACATAGCCTTTACCCGCATAAGGCGGTAAGAAAATGTACGCCTGATCGCCGCTGCCTTGGTTGCCTGTTACCAGTTCAGAAACAAGTTCAACATCTTTTAGTGGGGGTTCGGAGTGCAATATCTTAACCGGCTCACCTTTTTTACCAGGTTGCAAAAAAAGATCGTACTGGTTTTCGCGCCAATTTAGTGCTGCATGACCTGCACCGTAGTAGTTTCCTATGTCTTCCCAGGTCCATCCGGCGGGTATTGTTTCACTTCCCCATCCATCGGATTCAACAGTTAACCGTCCCGCAACAGAACGAATTCCCAGGCTA
The DNA here is from genome assembly GCA_023433265.1 of Bacteroidota bacterium. GTDB lineage: Bacteria > Bacteroidota > Bacteroidia > Chitinophagales > Chitinophagaceae > JAEZDR01. The sequence goes on from JAEZDR010000061.1 coordinate 11,201, forward strand.
GTTAACCTGTTATAAAAAGAATCTATGAAAGCGTTCTCCGCATGGGTCTTGAAACGCCAGCTACCGAGCGTGGGATCGCCGGAAGCAAAGATGACAAGGTCTCCATGTAGTACGCCATTCCTAACCTCACCTGTTATTGCTCCTGTGGTCTTATAACAAAACCCATTACGGAAATCGAATGCCGCAATAGCAGTAATAACTTTTAATGCGCTGGCCGGAGTGAGGCCATAGTTGCCGTTGTGTTCAAAAACCACGTTGCCGGATGACAAATCAACAACTGATAATCCGAGGATACCATGCTGCATTTGGCCGTCCCCCTGAAATTGCCTGACAGCCTGCTGTAATTTCGCAAATTGAGCAAATCCTTGTAGCGTTAAGCTTAAAAGAAATGCAGTAATGAGGAGGGGTAAGCGGTACATCGTTACAAATGTAGGCACGCATGCTACATAAACTTCACCTTGTCATTCTGCGTTAATGGCGCGTCTTTTTTTCGTTTCCAGCTTTGCTTGAAACCAAAGCCCCGGGTGTTATCGGTGAACTTTATGCTGTCAATTTTTAGCACCCAAAGCCTACCGTCCATTGCAGTAGCAAAAGGGTATGAAAGGTAGTAACTTGCCAAAGCCTTTGAGAAAAACGAATGCTCTTCGTCGAGAATTAGACCTTCTAACTGTATCCCTTTTATGCTTGTCATCTTGAGTTTTTCAGGTATGATGGTGCCTGCCACCCGCCTATTTTGAAGCATCATTTCAGCATGTTTGGTGCTAAGTGAAGACTTGAATACCAGGCAACCTTTATCTTCCAAAAAAGCATAGAAACAACTGAATGCATAGGGCTCGTTATCGAGCGCACAGGCGATGTTAGCGGTTCTATTTTCCTTTATAAACTCAACAATCTCAGGGTCAATCTTATTCATATAAAGGCTTTAGGTAAACAAAGCACCGAAAAAAGCGGTTAAGAAAAAATGACAACTGTCAGGGAGAAGAGCGAAGAAAGTTAAAATGGGGCCGGGAATGAGGTCGCTTGCCGGGGATGAATACGGTGCAGAAACCCCGGCAGACGAGTTCAAGTTCTGTACGCTTGCTGCTTAGGCTACTTTTTTACTTAGTTCCGGAAAGATTTTGGTGATGATGTCTTTGGTAATTGGTTTAACCAGGAAATCAGAAACAAGAGGGTATTGTCGCGCTTTTTCCCTGTCGTCTGTGTCAATGGAAGATGAAACGATATAAACAGTTAAGTAATCCTGCAGTTCCTTTGGTAATTGCTCTATTTCTGCAAGTACTTCCCATCCAGTCATCGAAGGCATATTGATGTCGAGAAAAATAGTACAGTTAACAGGAGTTTTTGCAAACTCTTCCCTGATAAATTTCAGCGCATCCTCCGGTACTTCAAATTTCTTAGTATTTGTAAAATGCGTGAAGCGCTTAATCATTATATCAGTAAGCAAGTTAAAAGCTCTGTCGTCGTCTATTAAAAGCGTCAGTTCTGTATTCATAGCAACTAATTTATGAATGTTATTGTAAACGTCGTTCCCTTGTTTACCTGGCTTTGTATTTCAATTTTACCACCAAGCGTTTCAACCTGTGCTTTCGTCATAAAAAGCCCCATTCCTTTTCCTTCCACATGTGTATGGAAACGCTTGTATAGACCAAACACCGCCTCACCTCTTTTTTCCAGGTCGATGCCAAGTCCATTATCTCTGAATATTAATTTGAGCTGCCCATCTATGTTGCGGCTCTCGATGTGAATGATGGCTTTTTTACCCGGCTGCCTGTATTTAATACTGTTAATTACCAGGTTATAGAAAATGCTGTGGATATAGCTCTTGATGGAATAAAGGTGACTCACTTCGTCGAACCTGCTAATAATTACAACTTCATCCTTGTTTAACATGCCGCTGAGGCTTTGCGTTACATCATTAACTATACCTGCAAGGTCAAGTCGTTCCCTGGCCTGGTCAGCCATTTTACCGAGCTTAAGAATCTGGTTTAGGTCTTTAATTACATCGTCCAACTTATTTACTGATTCTACTAATTCAGTATTAAACAATGTCCTTTCTTCAGGAGTGTATGTATCGTCCTGCATTTGTTCAGAAAATGCAGCAATCTTAGCCACCGGAGCCCGAAGATTATGGGATACGATATAAGTAAACTGTTGCAAGTGTTGGTTACGCTGTACAATATCGCGAATCATCTTCTCACGTTCAATCTCGGCGAGTTTGCGTTCGGTTATATCACTTGTAGCGAGGCATATGCCCATCAGTTTGTTCTCCAGTTCTATCGGACTGATCCGTACAAGGTACCAGCGATCAGTACCCTCCGGTGTTCTCTTACAAATCTCTTCGCGATAATTGGCGCCTTTGGCTACGGAATCCATTAAGCTTCGGGCCATCTTTGTTTCCCCAGTATCGTTGAAGTATTCAAAATAATGTTCACCCAGAGCCAATGGTTTTCCAAATAAATGTCCGAGCAATGTTTCTGCCTGCGTATTAAAAGCAATGACGTCAAGATTGCTATCCAGCAATGTGTAAGCAATGTCGGTATTTTCGAAAATCGTCCTAAGATTGGCTTCGGACGCTAACAACTTGTTTTTTGCAAGGTGCTTTTCGGTTACATTGATGTGCATTACAACCGCCCCTGCAGAAAAACTACTTAGAGGAGACGCCATCAGTGTAAACCAACGCTGTTCTGACAGAGCATCGCAGCTATACTCCATTTCAAACTGCCGAAGTTTGCCTTTGATCACGCCTTCTATACCCTCTTTAGCACGTGCAGCGTCTTCTACGCCCAGTTCCCGCGCTTGTGAGGCAACCTGCAAGTAATTTGAACCAATCCCAAAATCAGCGCCCAGATACCCGTTTTCCATCGCAAACCTCTTCCAGGCCTCATTAACTTCAACAATGTTTCCATCACCATCCAATAAAGCAATGTGAGCGGGAAGTGCATTGAGAATGGAGGATTGAATAACAAGAGCATGTTCCAATTGCCTGCGCACCAATTCTTTTTCGTCTTCTGCCTTTTTGCGAAGCGTAATATCCTGCATCGCCCCGACAATACGAACCGGTTTTCCGTCAGCATCAAACATCACACTTCCTCTGTCGTAAATATGAACTATTTCACCTCCCGGCTTGACAAGACGATATTGATCATCCCATGAACCAATGGGGTTTTGTACATACTGCTGGAATTTGTTTAAAGTTCGCTCCCTATCATCGGGATGGATATGGGATGCCCATTTTTCAGCGGAACTAAATTGGTGGGGATAATAGCCAAACTTATCATAGAGATTGTCGCCCCAATAATGATTTTCTCCAATGATGTCCCAGTCCCAAATAACATCGTTCGTAGCGATTGCAACAAGGTTATAACGTTCATTGCTTTCTCTTAACTCCATTTCCATCTCACGCCTCGCTGTAACATCGCGCATGGCACCTACCATTCTAAAGGGTTTTCCGTTTTCGTCCCGAATTAGGTTTCCCCGGTCTTCCACGTATGCTATGGTGCCATCAGCCCTTATAAATCTGTATTCGTCCTCCCAAATAAGCTGATCACTCTCCATCAGTTCTTCGAGGTGCTTTTCCACGCGTTCCCTATCGTCAGGATGAAGTGCATTCTCCCATGTATCTCGCCTATTTAATGTGTCAGGCGGATAATAGAAAAGTTTAGAAAAGATCTCACTCCTATAATAGGTGTTTTCTTTATAATTCCAATCCCAGATAACATCGTTAGTTGCGTTTGCGGCAAGGTTGTACCTGTCGATACTTTCCTTTAACTGATTTTCGGCCTGCTTCAATGCTGTGATGTCCTGCATGGCTCCTACCATGCGTTTAGGAATTCCGTTAACATCACGAATTAGGTTTGCCCTGTCGAAAACAAAAGCAATATTACCATCGGGTTTAACTAGCCTATACTCATGCTCCATATGGTCCAGACCAGTTGAAAGAAAGTTTTCAAGTTGGGAGGCTACCCGCATTTTGTCGTCAGGGTGAATAGCTTCTTGCCAGGCAGAAGCGCGTTGCAAGTCATCAGTAGAAAAACCAAAAACCTTTGAAAAATTTGCGCTACGATAGACAGATTGATCTTCAAAGCTCCAGTCCCAGATAACATCATTTGTGGCGGCAGCAGCGAAGTTGTATCGCTCTATAGTTTCCTTTAGTTTATTCTCTGTTGCTTTAAGTTTTGTAACATCCTGCATTGCACCCACCATCCTGACCGGCTTACCCTCCTGGTTAAAGATGACCCTTGCTCGTTCATAAATGAAGGCAAGGTTGCCGTTGGAACAAGAAAACCGGTATTCGGCCTCCCAGGTACCCTGAGGATTCTGAAGGTATTGATCAATGCTTGCTGTTACACGAGGCAGGTCTTCGGGATGAACGTGCCTGAACCAGGCACCATATTCCTGTAACTCTTCATTTGAATATCCGAATTTAGAAATGTTGGCACTTCGATAAATTTTTTGTTCGGACATGTTCCAATCCCAGATAATATCATCAGTTGCCTGAGACACAATATCATACCTTTCATTGCTTTCACTTAGCCTCAGTTCTGTTTCCTTCAACTGGGTGATGTCCTGCATTGCCCCCACCATTCTTATAGCCCGACCCTCGCTATCCCTCACTACAAAGGTGCGGTCGTAAACATGAGCATAAACTCCATCAACTTTTCGAAACCTGTATTCACTTTCATAAATATTTTCACTGCTGTTTAGGAAATGGCGGAGGCCGTTGACAATACGTTCGCGATCACCCGGATAAATCCTGCTCTCCCAGGCATGGTAAGATGCCTGGCTGTCTTCCTTATACCCGAAAATCTTTTCGAAGTTTGCGCTCGTGTAGTAAACGTTTTTCTCCAGATCAAAATCCCATATCACATCATTTGAAGCAATGGACACAAGATTATAACGCTCGTTACTTTCCTTAACCTTTAATTCAGCAACTCTTCGCTCTGTAATATCTCTGGTATTAATGAGGATGCCCCTGATGGAAGGATGATCCAATTTATTAGTACCGGTGGTTTCAACCCAGCGCCAACTTCCATCCCGATGCCTGATTCTGAAATCTGCCACATGCATCCTGCCCTTATGAACCACATAATCAAGAGCTTCCCTGATACGTTCCACATCGTCCGGATGGAGTATTTCAAATGGGCTTCTTCCAATAAAGTACTCCGTGGAGTAACCCAGTATCGGCTCAACATTGTTACTTACAAAACTATAATTGCCGTTACAATCTAAGATGGCGATCATATCAGTGCTATGCTGCACCATTTCCTCGAACAGAATATCTGATTTGCGTTTTTCGTTTTCAATATTTTTAAGTACAGTAGCATCCCTTGCTATAGCATATATCAGCTGCCGCACATTGTCCCATCTTGCAGACCAAATGATGGGCACCTCAATGCCATCCTTCCGGATATAAACATTTTCGAAATAAGTTTTATCCATACCACGCATTACTTCTGTAGCGCATGAGATGGTCGCGCGATGCCACTCGGGATGTACAAAGTCCATGTATCGTCTTCCAATCAGTTCTCCGGGCGCGTAACCCCAAACTTTAGAAGCAGCGGCACTTACATTTACAAAACGCCCATCCTTATCAAATGTGCATATCACATCCACTGAGGAGTTCATAATGCGGCTCAATGTCTCTGACAAAGACTCTAGTTGCTGCCGCTTTGCAAGGAGCGCATTGTTTTGCTCTACTATCTTTTTTTCATACGCTTTTCGTTCATTAATGTTTCTTGTAAAACAGGCAACACCCATCACGATTTCGCCTTCCATAATGGGATTAAAAAACGTTTCAATCCATGCCTCCGACCGCTCTTCGTACGACTCTAACTGAAATGTTTCTCCTGCAAGTGCACGTGAGTACCTTTGTTCCCATTTGGTATAGGATGCTTCATCGTAACCAGCCAGCTTCATCAGCCCATCGCCCAACCTTACTTCTTCCCCCGTCAACCTGGTAACCCAATGAATGAACTTACGATTGGCGGTAACAAGTTTCAATTCTTTATCTATACTCCACATCGCTCCCTCAAGGCTATTAATCAGCGCATCAATATTGCGACGATCAAATTCCAACTGCTTTTTCGCATGTTCGTTCTCAATCCGAAGCTTATGCTTCTGCAGTACATTTGACACAACGTTCGGAAGCCTATGCAACCTTTCCTTGATTACATAATCGTCTATACCTAACTTCATCGCCTCTACTGCAAATTCGTCACTCATTGTGCCTGTAACCAACACAAAAGGGATTTTTAGTTGCCTTTCCTGAATAAGCTTCAAAGCTTCAAACGAGGAAAACGAAGGGAGAGAGTGATCGGACAGAATAATCTCTGGTACAAATTCCTCCAAGGCCTGTTCAAAATCCTTACGCTGGTCAACGACCTTGATTGTGCAACTGAGATTTGCACGACTTAGCTGTCGTGCAATCAACTCGGCATCGAAGGAAACATCCTCAAGGTGTAATATTCTTACTCCCTCATGCATGGTGGATGACAGGAGATTGGTTAACTAATAGCCAATACAACCCTAGATCGCTAACTGCTTTGGCGAAGGCAGCGAATTCAACAGGCTTTACTACAAAACTATTTACGCCTAACTGGTAGCTCGTGACGATGTCCTGTTCTTCTTTGGAAGAGGTCATGATTACAACGGGTATAAGCCTGGTTCTATCGTCGGACCGGATTTGTTTAAGCACCTGGATACCATCCACCCGAGGCATCTTGATATCGAGGAGGATGACCCTGGGGAGTACCACCTCACCATTTTTGCCTGGGTGGAAAATGAATTCCAGAGCTTCTGCTCCATCCTTCAGCCTAACAAGATGATTGGCTAAATTTACCTTCTTCAGAGCGCGTATTACCAGCTCTGCGTCACTATCACTGTCTTCAACCAACAGGATTTCTAGGTTGTTGCGGCTATCCTTCATCTTTAATCATTAAGGGTATGGAAAAATAGAATGTGGCACCTTTTTCCGGCTCACCTTCAGCCCAAATGCTACCACCATGTTTTGCAACAATGCGTTTTGCCAGAGCCAGGCCTACGCC
>JAEZDR010000021.1 GCA_023433265.1 Bacteroidota bacterium
GTAGATACGCTTTAGATACGCTTTAGATACGCTGCAAACGCGCTGTTGACCCATTTCGGGAACAACGAATAGGGTATAACTTGACGAAAAAAGCAGCATAAAACTGCTTTTGCTGAATTTAACCACCTCAATGCTCCTTCCGGCTGTATTACACCATCCCTGCATTAGTTCTGAAGGTAATATGTTCGCGGAGATATATAAAACCCCTATTACCTCACATAAACCCTCCTAAAACGAAAAGAGGCTATCACATTTATTTGAGACAGCCTCTTTGTTTAATATCTGTGATATGTATCTATCGCTGCATAAACGTTCTGCCGCGCTTTCCACCCCTGAATACAGGCATTACCGGTCGTTGTGGTAAAACCAAGGTAGGGCTGTCCATCGGGAACGGGTGGTTATGAACAATAGGTATCTCTTGAGCAATTACCTTTTGTATATCGCGCATAAACATCTTTTCTTCCATACTGCAGAATGAGATTGCCTTCCCTTCAGCTTCTGCTCTCCCGGTCCGCCCAATACGGTGCACGTATGATTCAGGTATATTGGGTATGTCGTAGTTTATCACATGCGACAGGCGCTCAATGTCTATTCCCCTGGATGCAATATCTGTAGCTACCAACACACGCGTGTGTTTCTGCTTAAAGTTACTCAAAGCCCGCTGCCTCGCACCTTGTGTTTTATTGCCATGTATGGCCTCAGCCCTTACATTTCCACGGGTTAGCATTTTACAAAGTTTATCAGCGCCATGCTTGGTCTGGGTAAACACTAACGCACTTTCTATTTCCTCCGTCTGAAGTAAATGCAGAAGTAATGAAACTTTGTTTGTCTTCTCAACAAAGTAAATGGCTTGCTCTATCTTTTCAGCAGTAGATGAAATAGGCGTCACTGCAATCTTTACTGGATTATAAAGAAGCATCCTGGAAAGCTGTTGTATCTCCTCGGGCATAGTTGCAGAGAAGAACAATGTCTGTTTGCGTTCAGGCAATCTGGCTATTACTTTCTTAACGTCCGTAATGAAGCCCATATCCAGCATCCTGTCAGCTTCATCCAACACAAACATTTCTACGTTAGCGAGTGTAATATGTCTTTGCGATACAAGGTCTAGTAACCTGCCCGGAGTAGCAATCAGTATATCCACTCCTTGGCGGACCGCCTGTACCTGGCTTCTTTGTGGTACACCACCATAGATGGCTACGTGCCTCAAATGGAGGTTTTTGCCGTATTCTGTAAAGCTCTCTTCTATTTGAATAGCAAGCTCTCTTGTCGGCGTTAAAATCAGTGCTTTTATCGTGTGTGGCGTATGCCTTTCGGTTTGCAAATGCAAAACCTGTAAAATAGGAATGGCAAATGCTGCCGTTTTTCCTGTACCGGTTTGAGCACATCCTAACACATCCTTACCTTGTAGCGCTACTGGTATGGCCTGTTGCTGAATAGGGGTGGGATTAACATAACCTTGTGACGTTAGGGCCGAAATAATCGGCTCTATCACGTTCAAATCCTTAAAATTCAAAATTCTATTTCTTTAATGTTTAATGATTATGATCTCACAATTCGTATGCAAGACCAGTTTGAGATAACGGGTTCATCTGTATGACTTGATGAACGCTTTTTGTGAAGGAACTCTAGCCAGTTACAGGAGACTATGTTTGCGCAAATAATTTGCTTTTACTACGCTTACGTAGTTCGTCACTGCTAAGGATTAACGAACTGTAGCGGTTCAGGTTCATGGCGCAAATGATATCACGAACAGGGTAAAGATAATACATCTTTTTGATATAAACACTATTGTTTGCCGCGATGAGTATACTTTTTGAATGCTTAGTAACATGAAAGTTGTTCAAACTGTGAACGAAATGTTGTTGCAGGCGAGGTCCCTCGAGCAGTCGGGCAACCTGGAGGAGGCTGCCAGACTTTATAATGGGATAGTTATTGCCGACAAGCTGAATGAACTTGCTTACGATCGGCTGATGATCATTTATCGTAAACTTAGAAATGCAAAAAACGAAATCGCAATCATTGATGTAGCCATAAATGCATACCAACGGTTTTATAAACAAAAGGTACTACACAGCCGTAACAGGAAAATCCGGGAATTGAGCCAGGCGGTTATGAAAACCACCGGTCTTATCGATAAAAAAGGAAATTCGCTTTTTACTCCCGAACCGATTGCGCGTTGGCAAAAAAGAAAGGCGTTGCTGGAAAAGAAAGCCGGTAAATAACATACTTCTATTTCCGAGCAGTTAAGTATTAGTTGCGTTTAAGAAAGTAGAAATTCATTTCTCTTGATGGTTCAAACCCGAGGCGTTTATAAAGGTTGATTGCACGGATATTATCCGCACGTACATGTAGAAAAGGTTGCTGCCCATGTTCCAGTATAAGGTTGAGTTGGTGTTCCATTAATGCTGCTGCGTATCCTTTGCCAAGGTGGTTGGGGTGGGTACATACGGCACTCAACTCTGTGTGGTATCCTGCATGCAATCGTTGGCCTGCCATAGCAACGAGTTGCTTGTTGACGAAGATGCCATGATAATGGCCAAATTCCAGGGTTCGCAGGTTGAAGGGGCCCGGTTTGGTAAGCTTAGCTAACGCTACCATCTGTTCCGCATCGGCAGCGGACAACGGGACGATCTGTTTTAGATGATGAAATGTAAACGCGCCATGTTTATGAATAAACTGTATGCCCGGGATAAAGTGAGTGAGGATCCAACCCCCTGGAGTTGTGATAGTCTTGGTAGTTGCATAGAGTATGCTACGGTTAAGTGTAAGTTGGTCGCGCAATTGCTGAAAACCATCTCGATTGTCTTCATCAAAACCTGCAAAAGGAGAAACCTGCTCATTAAAATACTTTACTTCACCCTTACCAATGTTAAGATGTTTATCGCCGGTACAAAGGGCATAATAAACAGGATTGGCGAGTAATGATTCCACCGGGCAAAGCTAATAAACTTGCTATCAGATGTACAATGGTAAAGTCTTAAACAAAACATGGATGGGCATCTTATGGTACAGTTTTTTCTGCCCTTATGTCTCATTTTATACATATGGACAGCATCAACAAGCAACAACCTGAGGATAATTTCAAAAACCTGGCAGGGGAGGAAGCGGGTAAAAAGATAAAAGAACTTGCTACCAAAGCAGGTGTTTGTTTCTTTTGTACCGCTGTAGCCAACGGTAAACCGTTATCTGTACGCCCCATGTCGCCACAGAAAATAGATGAACAGGGAAACTTCTGGTTCCTCAGCTCCAGCGACAGTCGCAAGAACTTTGATATCCAGAAAGACGACAAAGTGCATCTGCTGTTCCAGGGTTCCAGCCATTCTGATTTCCTTAGTATCTATGGCTCAGGAACCATATCCCGGGATAAAGCACTTGTCAAGGAATTATGGGAGCCTTTGTTCAAAACCTGGTTTACCCATGGAGAAGATGATCCCAGGATAACGGTAATAAAGATCGAAACCATCGAGGGCTATTATTGGGATACTAAGCACGGAAAAGCAGTTGCTTTTGTTAAGATGGCGGCAGGTGCTATCATGGGCAAAACTTTGGACGACTCCATTGAAGGGCACTTACATATTTAAACCATCAGTTGAGCAAATAGAGTAACTGCCTGGAACAGCCGTGGTTTTATACTGGTTCCTCCTGTACACGGAGGGCGATGGCATTTACAAGTTCTTTCATCGAAACCGCATCAAACCATTCGCCGAGGTAATTATGGTGGTCAAACAGTTTACTGTCCGGCCAATAGGCTTTCCATTGCTGGGAGAGCGCGTCGAAATATTCGATGCTGCTTACTCCAAGGGAAAGCTTATAATCGAAGGCACGGTTGTTTTTCGATACATAGCCCGGATAATAGTAGCGCATTTTGTTCTGCTTGCAATAAGCCATCTTTTGGTAAATAAGGTATTTACCTATGCTAAATTTGCTGTAGCCGGGATGATAAAAACTTTTGATGCCTGCTGCATCGCGTAAGCCTTTATCAAAAAAACCACAGCCTATTAACGCCTCATCGTCATATATACTAATCATCCAGCTGTCAAAGGCATTGCTTCCATACTCATCAAGAAGTATATCTTTCAATGAAGGCGCCAATGCATAAGGTTTTGATGCCTTATATAGCTGGTATAATCCTTCCTGTTCATCACTAAGTGTAGCGGGGCCAATGGCTAACCGGAAATGCCTGTTCAACTTTTGCAGCTTCCGGTAAACCTTATCTTCTTCAAGGCAGGTAAGATCCACCCTCAGCCAGGTAACAGGGTCATCTTCACCTATGCTACTGCAGGTAAACATGCATTGCCGCATGCGAAAGTAACCGTGAGCAAGCAGTTTGTCCACTACCGCTCCCAACTTTACATTTACCATATCCATCATAGCTTAAACAAAATTACAACAATGCAAACTTGAAACACCCAAGGTTAAGTGAAGGTCTACCATTGAAAGATTTCCTTAAGCTGCTGGTAGTTGGTAATAGTATGGTCAGCACCAGGTATAGTCGGCTTTCCTTCATGGTTGTACAGCACTGTCTCTATCCCCAATTCAGCAGCGCCTCTGATTTCGGACAGCGGATCATCGCCTATTACAAGTAGTTCGCCCGGCTGGTAACCAAACTCGGTCATGATATCCTGGAAAGCATCTTTTTTTATCTTAACGGTGTGCTGCGGATCAAGTACAATTACTTTTTCGAAGTCTTCTTCAATACCCAATTGCTTTATTTTACTCCATTGCATTTTCGCAAAGCCCATCGTTACAATAAACCTGCGGACGGGTAAGCTTCGAACGATGCTATAATCAGGATACGGTAGTATTTTTCCATCATAGGTAAGCTGTGACAATAGCCGGATGGCTTCTTTTTTTAGCTCATCATCAAGTTTGTATTTGTCTGCCACTTTCTGAAAGGGGATACTCATTACATCCTCTCTAATTCCCGGAAGCACGTCTTGATATTCACCTTTTTCTTTAATAAGGTTAAATAAGGGCGCAAAGAGTGTGTCACCAATAGACGGCATCGGGAAAATGGTGTTGTCGAGGTCCAGTATGATAGCTTTTTTCACGGCCTGGATGTTACAAAATGATGACCAAAAACTGAAGGGTACTGAAACTGGTTGCCCTTGCCGTGAAATTAAACCACGTACATGCGCTTCATATTAATTAAATGGCAGCCAAAAACGATTACAGGCATATCTATTGTTGCAATAATGCGCACATTTGTTGTTCGATTTGTTGATAAGATGCATAGAATACTCTTCGTTTTGTTGTCGGCTACCGGTTTTCAGGCACAGGCGCAATTGTTTACGGTAACAGGCACCGTGCGCGATGTGGAAACGGGAAAGGCGTTAAGCTCCGTAACTGCACGGCTGCAAAGTTTAAGTGACTCTACAGGGAAGCAAACTACGCTAACAGATTCTTTGGGCAATTTCAGTTTTCAGCATCTTCCTGCAGACTCTTTCCGCCTTACATTATCGATGGTCGGTTTCGAAGTTGCTGAACGTACCATTAGAAAGCTTACAGCCGATGTGGAAATAGGAACCATAACGCTCGTCAGCAGCAGTAGTAGCTTAGGAGGGGTTGTGGTAACAGGCCGCATACCCCCTGTAACCCAGAAGGACGACACGCTTCAATATAACGCAAGCCAGTTTAAAGTAACCCGCGATGCATCAGCCGAAGAAATGGTAAAAAAGATGCCCGGCATCACGGTGGAAAACGGTGTAGTGAAAGCCCAGGGTGAAGATGTACAAAAGGTAACACTCGACGGACGGGAACTATTTGGTGATGATGCCATCGCTGCATTGCGGAACCTGCCTGCAGAAGTGATTGACAAAATACAAGTGTTTGACAGGCTGAGCGACCAGGCGCAGTTCACAGGGGTTGATGACGGAAATACCACCAAATCTATTAATATCATCACTAAGTCTGGGATGCAGAACGGCCAGTTTGGGCGGCTGTTTGCCGGCTATGGCTCTGATGACCGGTATTCTGCGGGCGGAAACACTACTTTTCTTAAAGACAAACGCCGCATATCAATTGTCGGCAACTTCAATAACATCAACGAACAAAACTTTGCTGCGCAGGACTTGCTGGGCCTCACCGGGCCGGCTTCATCAAGAGGCGGTGGTATGCGCGGCGGTGGCAATACACGCGGCGGTAACCGCGGCGGTGGTGGAGGCCGGGGCGGCAGTGGTAATGCGCAAAACTTCCTCGTACGGCAACAGGATGGCATCAGTACCACAAATGCGTTTGGCGTTAATTTTTCTGATGTATGGGGAACGAGAACTACCGTTTCTGCCAGTTATTTCTTCAACCAGTCGAAGAATATCTCAGACGAGCTAACTAACAGGAGGTATTACATAGATACGCTCGCCAACTTCACTCAGAGCGAAATGGATGTAAGTAACAACTACAACCACCGCTTCAACATGCGTTTGGAACACAAAATTGACTCTAATAACAGCCTGCTATTTACCCCGTCTATCCGCTTTCAGAGAAACACCAGTGAGGAAAACTCTCTTACCCGTTTTTATAATGTAAAGCAGAATCCAATCAGTATCACTCGCAACGAAAACAGTAACAAACGCGATGCGATTAATATAGACAATAACCTTCTTTACCGGCACTCCTTTGCTAAACGGGGGCGAACGTTTTCCGTTAATCTCACCACCTCGTACAACAACAGGAACGGGGAATCGTTTACCGATTATATTGACACCAGCTTTACCGGCGGTACGTTCGAGGACTCTGCATCCGGCCGGTTTACCGACCAATTCAACTATGGGTACCGTCTTGCTGCAAATCTGATTTACACGGAACCTGTGGGTAAACAGGGGCAGTTTCAGTTTAACTATAACCCTTCTTATAACCGCAGCGCAGCCGACCAGCAAACTTTGCAGCAAGACGTGAATGATGGCAAATATTCAATCTTCAATCCCGATTTCTCCAGTAAGTTCGATAACAATACCACTGCACAAAATGGCGGCATCACTTACCGTTACACTGTTGCCAAAGGACAACTAAGCGTTGGTGCCAATTACCAGCAAACCCACCTCTTCAGCGACCAGGAGTTTCCCAGGGTTCTCACCGTCAACAAGACGTTCAGCAATGTTCTACCAAATGTATTTTTCAGGTGGAAGTTTAATGAAAAGAATAATATCAGGCTCAATTACAGGACATCTACAAATCAGCCATCGGTAACCCAGTTGCAGGATGTGTACGATCTTACAAGGGTGCCTTTCATTTCGGCCGGTAACCCCCAACTAGAACAGGAATTTTCGCAGCGCATCACTGCCCGTTACACCTATACAAACACCGCCAAAGGATTTCTTCTTGTGGCGAATGTGTACTTGCAAGACATACAAAACCATATCACCAATGCTACATGGGTTGCGCTCAAGGATTCTGTCATATCGCCCAGCCTCACGCTTAAGCGAGGGCAACAGCTTACCCAGCCGGTAAACCTCGATGGCTACAAAAGCCTGCGTACATTCCTGACATTAGCGCTGCCGCTTCGCTTCATTAAGAGTAACTTGAATGTAAACGGAGGTTATACCTACAGCCGTTTGCCGGGGCTGATAAACGGAACGGCTGGCTTATCGCACAACTCAGCTTTTAGTATCGGTGGCGTCATTTCAAGTAACATCAGCGAGTATGTTGATTACAACGTGTCCTATACTGCCAACTTCAATAAAGTGAAGAATGATCTTCAACCGATGGCAAGCGATAAATATTTCTCACATACTGCGGCAGTACAGTTGATTTTGCTTTCCAAAACAGGTTGGTTTGTACAGAACGATCTAACGAATATGCTCTATGAAGGGTTGTCTGCCGGCTTCAACCAAAATTATACGCTGTGGAACATATCAGCAGGTAAGAAGTTTTTGAAGAACCAGGCAGCTGAGCTAAGGTTCACAGTTTTTGATGTATTACAACAAAACAGGAGCATCGAAAGGGATATTGAAGAAAACTATATTGAGGATGAACAAAGCAGGGTGCTGCAGCAATACTTTCTCGTAACGCTATCATATAACCTTAGGAATTTTGGTAAGCCTGCGCCCCGCGGTGGAGGGCGGCGATAGGACCCGTTAATGAGGGAGGCTTCATTTCATAACAGCATGATTGATTAGTGCCTGCCTTCTTTTATATATTTATTAATCAGTAGCTTGCTGCTGTCCAATACAATGATAGAAGCCAGTACGGCTGTAAAGATTGCCATCCATTGACCAGAAGATATAGGTGAGAGTTTGAACCATTGTTGTACAAACGGAACGTACAACATGCCCACCTGCACGGCTGCAGAAATGATCACTGTCCATAAGAGGAACCTGTTTTTTGCAGGGTTGGCAGCAAAAACAGCTTTTCTTGTTCGTACGGAAAGCGCATTGCATAGCTGAACAAGTGCAAGAAAGGTGAAAATGATCGTTTGCATGTTGCGCTCCCCGATGCCTGCTCCATATCCCCACCACTGTAGACTTAAGGTTGCCGTAACCAGCACGATGCCTGTCGCAAAGATGTGTGCTGCCATTGTTTCGGTAAATATGTTTTCATTGGGGCTCCTGGGTTTCTGTTTCATAATGCCGGCATCTGCAGGTTCCTGCGTCAATGCCAGGCCCGGTAACCCATCAGTAATGAGATTCAGCCAAAGGAGATGGATAGGAAGCAAAGGAATAGGGAAGCCAAAGAAAGGAGAGAGGAAGATGGTTAGTATTTCTCCCAGGTTGCTTGCCATTACGTAGTGAACAAACTTTTTGATGTTTTGGTAGATGCGCCTTCCTTCTTTAACCGCCTTTACAATGGTTGCAAAATTGTCATCCAACAAAATCATCGCTGCCGCCTCTTTCGAAACATCCGTTCCCGTAATGCCCATCGCAACGCCTATATCCGCCTGCTTTAGTGAGGGTGCATCATTTACACCATCGCCCGTCATGGCCACATATTCACCGTTTGCCTGCAACGCCTTTACAATGTTTAGCTTTTGTTCAGGCGACACGCGGGCGTACACGCGCACTGACCTGGCTTTCTCAGCCAGTTCCTCCGGTGAAAGCTTATTCATCTCTGCACCGGCCAATATACATTCCTCACGTTCCCGCTCAATCATTTTCAGTTCCAATGCTATTGCTCTTGCTGTATGGGGTTGGTCGCCCGTTATCATCACAGTGTGTATGCCTGCCTGCTTACATTCTTCAATGGCCTGCACTACTTCCTCTCGCGGCGGATCAATCATGCCAACCATACCCAGGTAATCAAGGGCTGTTTCGTGGGATATGTCAAGCTTTTCGGGTGCATGGTCAAATAGCTTGTAAGCATAAAATAACACACGCAGGCCCTCTGCTGCCCATTCCCGGTTAAGGTCCAGTAACTGCCTTTTCTTGTCTTCGGCCACATTAAGTACATCCGCTATGCGTTTGGGAGCGCCTTTTACCAACAGCATTTTTTTGTCGCCATAATCATGAAGCGTACTCATGCGCATGCGGTCTGAGTCAAAAGGGATTTTTGCCAGCTCCGGCATTTCATTTTTCACACTTTCTGCGTCTTTTTTCAAGGATGCATAATGAAAGAGGGCAATCTCCGTACTGTCGCCAAGCATTTGATCCTGTTCATCAAACTTAAGTTCGTGGTTCAGCAACATGGCCTTCAGCAATTCTTCTTCCTTGTCGCCTGCTGCCTCCAGCTTGCTTACAGTCATCTTGTTCTGCGTGAGCGTGCCCGTCTTATCACTACAGATATAAGTAACCGATCCCAATGTTTCAACTGCGGGTAGTTTGCGTACCAGGGCTTTTTGTTGCACCATGCGGGTGGCGCCTTTAGCAAGTGCAATGGTAATAACGGCCGGTAACGCTTCAGGTAAAGCAGCTACAATGAGGGATAAGGATATAAAAAACATATCCTGCAAGGGTTCTCCACGCCACCAACCCGTAAGAAATACGATGAGGCAGATGACGAATACAATTACAGCGAGTTGTTTGCTGAACTTAGAGAGACGTTTTTGCAGGGGCGTTTTACCCGTTTCAGTGTCCAGCATTCCTGCTATTTTGCCCATTTCGGATTGCATCCCCGTGGCGGTAACCACAGCCACTGCAGAGCCATTTGAAACAATGGTGCTCTTAAATGCCATATTGAGCTGGTCAGCAAGCGGAAGCTCAGGCTGGTTGATTAAGTTGGCGTGCTTTGCTATGCCATGACTCTCGCCGGTAAGTGCGGCTTCCTCTGTTTTAAGGCCTGATGATTTGATGATGCGTGCATCTGCAGGCACTACATTACCAGCTTCAAGGTGTATGATATCACCGGGTACTATTTCAGCAGCCTTGATGGTCGATACACTTCCGTTTCGCTCCACCACCGCATCCTGCGCCGCCATCCGTTGCAGTTTTTGAATGCTTTGCTCTGCATTGTATTCCTGAACAAAACCAATAATGGCATTGGCTATAAGGATCAGCAGGATGATAACCGCATCGGCAGCATCGCCAATAAAAAACGAAATGACGGCCGCAACCGCAAGAATGATGATCATAAGATCGGCGAACTGTGCGAAGAACATGGCAACCCGCGAACGTGCCTTTTTTGCCTGCAACAGGTTCGGACCATACTTACCTAGCCTTTCTGCCGCTTCCTGTTTCGATAGGCCTTTCTTGCTGGTGTTAAGTTCCTCTAGAACCTGCTGAATGTCTTTATGGTGCCAATGTGCCATGGATGTGGTAAGATGCTCGATTGAGTGTGGACTACGGGCAAAGAAAATGCCTTTATAACAACGATATTGCTTATGGCGGCGCGCTACGCTACAATGCCGGGTATTTAAAAGAAATCTTTAGACAATATTGATTCAGCGGTATTCTCATTAATTTTAAACCAATTGCTATGAAGCGTGAAAAACTGAAACCGCCCTGCCCTGTTTGCAACAAACGTGACGAGGTTGTGGAGATTGTCTATGGTATGCCAACCCATGAGGCCTTTGAGAAGGCACAGCGGGGTTTGTTTCGTTTAGGGGGCTGTGTGCTGGAGGCCCATGCTCCTAACTATTATTGTAAACGGGACGATGTTGAATTTCGATACCAACCGCCTTCATGTATTGAATGATAAATATTTCAGCCTGTGGCCCAGCGGTAAGCTGAACGTTCAAGGTAAAATATTAAACCTCCTTCGTGTATTAACGAAGAAGGTTTTTTTCGTTGGGTTCGGGGTTAGGTATTTTTAATTCGCCTGGAACTTATACTTGCCCAGGTCACTTACTTTCGAATGCTCGATTATTTCTGCATTAGCCCTGTTATGACCACGTGCCCAACGCAGGAATACCTCAAGGGTTTTCCAATGGTCATGATCGCGCTGTGTATCATTTAGCAACAGGTAACCCATAATGATGTTGCCTGCCATTTCCACCAACCGGCGGGCATGGAACTCAAGATAGTCAGGATTGTTCTCTATAGTTATTTTAGCTTCTGCCGCTTCATAGTCATAGGTCATGGCTATCAGTTGCAACCTGTAGCTTTCTGTTTCAGGTTTTATGCATGCTTCTTCATATTCCTGTATTCTTGCCATGTAAACACCGGTAGTGATACCTTTTGTAGCTGCAACCACCTGCAATTGTGTTGTGCCTTCGTAAATGGTGGTGATGCGGGCATCGCGATAAATGCGCTCAATTGGATAGTCTTTCATAAAGCCGGAACCTCCGTGCACCTGCAGCGAGTCGTAAGCTATCTGGTTACAAAACTCTGACGAGAGGCCCTTCACCATCGGTGTGAATGCATCTGCCAGTTTCTGGTATTTCTTCTGCTCTTCTTTCTCCTCCTTCGTCAAATCTCTTTCAGTTGCTACATGTGCGTAAGCTTTATATACATCTACAAAGCGCGCTGTTTCATATAGCAAAGAACGGGATGCGGCTAGCTTGGCATGCATAATAGCCAGCATTTCGTAAACAGGAGGGAAGTTGATGATGGCTTTACCAAACTGCTTTCTTTTCTGTGCATAGAGGAGCGCTTCGCGGTAAGCTGCTTCACTAATGCCAACGGACTGTGCAGCAATGCCTAGCCTTGCACCGTTCATCAGTGACATTACATATTTGATGAGCCCAAACTTGCGATTGCCACAAAGCTCAGCCGGTGCATCGGTATAAACTAGCTCGCAGGTAGGTGAGCCTTTGATGCCTAGTTTGTTTTCAATCCTTCTCACCATGATGCCGTTGTTCTTCTTATCATGAATGAACATAGACAGCCCACGTGCATCCTGCGTACCTTCTTCGGTACGGGCAAGTACCAACGAAATGTCGCCATCCCCATTGGTGATAAAACGTTTTACGCCATTCAACAGCCACTTATTCTGGCTTGCATCAAAACTCGCTTTCAACATAACCGACTGAAGGTCCGATCCTGCATCCGGCTCGGTGAGTGCCATAGCCATGGTTTCGCCCTTCGATACCCTCGGCAAATATTCTTCGCGCTGCTGCGGAGAACCAAACTCGTTGATGGTTTCAGCGCAGTCCTGCAAGCCCCATAGGTTTACAAAACCGGCATCAGCACGCGATACCATGTCGGCTGCCATCAGGTAAGGAACCATCGGAAAGTTAAGCCCGTTGAATTCCCGCGGCAGCGTAAGGCCCATCAGCCCTGCCTTTTTTATTGCATCCAGGTTTTCCTGCGTACCCTTTGCATAGGCAACTCTTCCGTCTTTCAGCATAGGGCCGTCATGGTCTACGGACTCGGCATTAGGAGCAATGATGTCGCCACAAATTTCACCCACAGTCTCCAGAACAAGGCAGTAGCTGTCCATTGCATCTTCATAATCCTTTGGAGCAAAATCGTATTGCTCTTTGTCTTTGAAATTATGCTCTTTCAAAGCAACTACTTTCTGCATCAGAGGATGGGTGAGATGAAACCGCAGATCAGGATTATCAGTAAAAAAGTTTGCCATAAAACTCGAAGTTTAAAGGGTTGAATTACTTGGTATGGGTTTGATAGTACTTGATCATTTTAGGGATCACGTTTTCTACCTTACCATGAATAACATAGTTTGCTATTTTATTAATCGGCGCATTCAGGTCGTTATTGATGGAGATAATGATATTGCTTTCCATCATGCCGGCGAGGTGCTGTATCTGGCCGGATATGCCACAGGCTATATATACCTTCGGACGAACGGTTACACCGGTTTGGCCCACCTGTCTTTCATGTTCGGCAAAGCCTGCATCTACTGCAGCACGCGAGGCTGCCACTTCACCTCCCAACACGTTTGCAAGCTTGTAAAGCAATTTGAAGTTCTCTGCTGAGCCTACCCCAAAGCCACCGGCAACAATTACCGGCGCATCTTTAATGTTCAGCTTAGAACTTTCCATATGCCTTTCTATCATCTTTACAAGAAAAGCAGTTTCATCTACGTACTTATTTACTTCCAGTTGTACTAACTCGCCTTTATAGGTAGGCGATACAATGGCCTTCTTCATAACACCCTCCCGCACCGTTGCCATTTGCGGCCGGCAGTCGGGATTGATGATGGTGGCAATAATGTTCCCACCAAAAGCGGGGCGTATTTGATAGAGCAGGTTTTTGTAAACCTTGTTTTGCTTTTTGTCTTCGTGATCACCTATTTCCAGCTCGGTACAATCTGCTGTAAGGCCGCTTTTCAATGCAGAAGAAACCCTGGGGCCAAGGTCGCGGCCAATGCTTGTAGCGCCCATAAGCGCTATCTGGGGTTGCTGTTCCCTAAAAAGGTTTACCACGATGGAAGTATGTGGCAGGGTGGAGTAAGGATACAGGCGCTCATCGTCGGCCATGTAAACCGTGTCAACACCGTAGGGGTAAAGCTCTTTATCCAGCCCCTGCAGGTTATGCCCTATCAATAGTGCTTCCAGCCTGCATTGTACCTGTTGGGCAAGGCTACGGCCTTTGGTCAGCAGTTCAAAGCTTACGTCTGCAATCTTGCCTTCTTCAATTTCGCAGATGACAATTATGTTATTCATGAATGCGCTTTTAAAAGTTTTGGATTAACCTATTATATGGGCTTCAACAAGTTCCTTCATCAGTTCGTCAATGTCTTCATCCACATCGCCCAGTGTTTTAGTTTCTTTTGCCTGGAATACAATGTTGTCCACCTTTTTCACTTTGGTAGGTGAACCTGCAAGCCCAAGCTCGCCAGTTGTTGCTTCAATCTGCTGCACATTCCATTCGTTGATGGTTACCTCGTGGTGGCTGAGTGCTGCAGCCAGGTAGTCTTCGTTGTTTTCCTGGTGGGTACTTAACGTAGAGGCATGTTTGTATTTCATGATGCGCTTTGCATTGCGGGGGCGGCAGCGGGGTGCGGAACTGTTCACGGTAACCAGCACCGGCAGCGGGCATTCTACTACTTCCACTCCGCGCTCTAACCTGCGCTTGATACGGATGCTTGTTTCCGTGAGCGAAACCACTTCTTCGGCATAGGTTATTTGCGGAATACCTAGCTTCTCTGCTACTTGCGGGCCTACCTGCGCCGTGTCGCCATCAATGGCCTGCCTGCCGCAGAAGATCATGTCCACGTTTCTCATCTTTCTAATGGCACATGACAGGGCGTATGAAGTGGCTAGTGTATCAGATCCTGCAAAAGCACGGTCTGTAAGGAGGATGCCGTCATCGGCGCCCCTGTAAAAGCCTTCCCTCAGTATATCCACTGCACGGGGAGGACCCATAGTAAGCAGGGTTACTTTGGTGGAGGGATGCTCGTCTTTTATGCGCAGCGCCTGTTCCAGTGCATGCAGGTCTTCCGGGTTAAAAATGGCGGGCAGTACGCTTCGGTTTACCGTGCCATCGGCTTTCATGGCATCCTTACCTATATTGCGTGTATCAGGCACCTGCTTGGCAAGCACCACAATGTGAAACTCTTTCATTCTCGCAAGCTTTTAATCGTTGCAGCCAAAATTCCTCAACAATTGAAGCCGAAAACATGATAGTGATCAGTAGGAGCGGCTGGCATAACCGTATACTTGCATTAGGGCGTCACCCTGCCACCGTCTTTGACGTTGTTTGGGGTGCTGAAACCAGCTAAAAGCTATTGTGTTAGTATTGAGATAGGATTGATATAGGATTGATATAGGATTGATACCTTATCTATGTAGGATTACTTTGTTATTGTAGTGGTATTACGTTAGTACCAATTTAGTATTAGTATCGTATTGATGTAGTATCAATTTAATAGTAAAGAGGCGACAGAAGAGGATGGCAGGGGTTTGGAAAAATGGAAAAGGCTGGAAGAGGCCTGGAATATTTAATGCGTTATCAGCAGGGTCTTTACATAACGGCTGATTATATTTACGAGTTCGCGTCATCCTGGCGAGCAACGCATAAAAAACCACGACATGGCGAAAAGCAACCTCATCGAGATGCATAACATGGGTATTGTAGTTAGTTCCCTTGATAAAGCTATTGCTTTCTTTAGCGAGCTTGGTATGAAGCTGGAAGGCCGCATGATGGTTGAAGGAGAATGGGCCGGCAGGGTAACCGGGCTTGGCGACCAAACCGTTGAAATTGCAATGATGGTAACCCCTGATGGCCATTCCCGCCTGGAGATTTCACAATTCATTTATCCGCAACCCATAGAAGATCATAGAGCCGCCCCGGTAAACGCCTTAGGTTACCTGCGCATCATGTTCAGGGTAGATAACCTGGACGAATTGCTTGCCCGCCTCCAGCTACTTGGTGCAACACTAGTGGGAGAAGTGGTGGAGTTTTCAGGCATGTACAGGCTCTGTTACATCAGGGGCATTGAAGGACTTCTTATCGGGCTTGCAGAACAATTGGGCAGCCAAACTGCCTCTGATATATTAGAGGCGCCAGGAAAGTAATTATTGCCGCCATAGCTTCAGGGTTTTCTGAAACAGATGCCCGTTCAGAGCATAATTGAAATAAGGGCAGCCTATTCCAGCCGCTCCGGCAATATGATTGTAAACGTCGCGCCATTACCTGGAGAAGACGTCGCGGTAATTTCACCGCCATGGTTTTCAATGATTTTCTTACACAAGGCAAGTCCAATGCCGGTGCCCTGGTACTGGCTTGTTCCATGAAGGCGCTGAAATAGCAGGAACAGCTTTTCTATATGACGCTCTTCAAAACCAATCCCATTATCTGCCACGTCTATCTTCCAACACCGGCCGCCGGAGAGCAGTAACCTGCCACCACATGGAATCAGCGCTGCCTTGACGGTGATCTCGGGTGGCATACCCGGCTTCGAATACTTCAGGGCATTACTCAGCAGGTTAGTAAACAGCTGCTCCATTTGATAGGGGATAGCCATCACAACAGGTAACTGATCCACCACCACTTTCGCGTTTTTCTCCTCTATGGTATCGTCCACCATTTCTATTGCCTGCCGCAGTATGATATTAAGGTCTACTTCTTCAAACTGCTGACGGGTGCCCGCCTGCGCATAGAGCAATACATCTTCAATCAGCTTTTGCATGCGCTGCGTTGCATTCTGCAGCATTGAAAAATATTGCCTGCCCCTTTCGCTTATTCTATCTCCTTCGCTTTCCTGTATACGCGACGAAAACGTGAGAATCTTCCTCAACGGCTCCTTCAAATCATGGCTCGCAATAAAAGTGAAGGAGTTCAGTTCTTCATTCCGTTTTTCCAACTCTATGTTTTGTTCATAGAGTTGTTTGTTTATTTGCCGGATTTCCCGTGTACGGTCTTCCACTTTCCTTTCAAGGGCTGCCGAAGTAAACTCCGCAGCTTCCCGCCTTTTGTTTTCTTTCCGCAACCTGGAAAACGATAGCAATAGCACCACAAAGGACAGTATGGTAAAAAAGAGTATTACCCGGAATGCCGACAACCGCGACCTGTTTTTTTCGTCCAGGCGCTCGTCCAGCAGTTTCAGGCCCAGAGCTGTAAAAGCTTCCACATGGGGCTTTAGCGAATCCATGATGTTTTGCCCTTCCCTTATGGATTGGTTAAGGGCATGCCGGTCACGCTCTTCATAAAATTGCGCCTGTCCGTCTAAAACAGCCAGCCTTCTTTTAATGAGCCCTGCCATTTTTCCGAACGCCGCTTCCTGGTTGGGTTGCGCCCTGAACACAAGCTTGAGGGTATCCATATTCAACTGTAGCCGGTGGGCAGCTTCACCATAAGCATTCAGAAAGCGCTTGTCGCCCGTTAAGAGATAACCTCTTTTCGAAGTTTCAGCATCCCTCAGGTCGCTTATCAAATGCGCCATCTTCAGTTTCACCATCAGCGTATTCGTAACGGAGGTGGTAGCCTCTGTTTGTCTTGAGAAAAGCTGGAACGAGAACCCGGCCATCACTGCAAGCAGGGCCACAGACACCAGGAAGGCGATATAGGATGGATTATATCTTTTGGAAAATAGGTTCATTAGCTGGCCTTGTGGCTTACGGTTAAATATGTGCAGGGGTAACATCAAGAATCCTACCAGTAAGCAAACAGCGGAACCAAAGCATTTCCAAGGCAAATAGCAGCTTTCCGCAGCATTTACTATCTCCTCCGGATGGCATATATAACAACAACTGCTCTTGTCTATACGCTCATCTTTTTTTAAACAGGGCATCAGGGTCATCTGCCAGCGGCATAACTGCCAGGCTCCAGCTTAGCAAAAACAAGCGATACAGTAGTACCCGCTCCCGGCAAACTTGTCGTTTCTGCAGTTGCCTTTACCAGCAAGGCACGGTGTTTTATATTTTGCAAACCAATTCCATTTGTGCCTGGCTCACCCGGCCGGAAACCTTTGCCATTATCAGTAATTGAGATCACCGGCTTATCTTCCTTCACCTTCATGTTTACGGTAATGGCGGAGGCATCGGCATGTTTAATAATGTTGTTTATCACTTCCTGCATAATGCGGAAAATGATTACGGTATTGTTGGAATCGAAGTCCGGGAAGTTTTCATCCACCTCCAGTGAGCAACTGTATTTGCCCGTGCCTTGCAGAAACTGGAGATCAGATTTGATAGATGCTAATAATCCAACTTGTTGTATCCTCTCCGGGTTCAACGACTTGCTCAGGTTTCTTAAGTCCTGTATCGCTTTGTGCAGCAAATCGCTCGTTGTTTTTACTTTTTCTTTGTCCTGGGTTGCAATGGTATTCAGGTTGAGCGATACGAGGCTCAGCACCTGCCCGATGTTATCATGTATCTCCTCGCTGATGGACCTGAGCGTTTGCTCTTGTATCTCCATCTTGCTTTTCACCAGCTCATGTTCAAATAAAAGTTGCCTGCGCCGGTACATTACAATAACAGAGATCAGCAGTGCCAGCAATGCGGTTACAAAGATTACACCGCCCACAACCATGATAATTATTTCACCACTCCCCATGCCATTGGTTGTTTGCTGTTATTTCGATAGTTGATGTAAGTTGTAATGCCCATTCCGATATACATAATTACATTCAGGAAATAGGCAAGTGTATTGATGATTTCACGGTTAATACCGTGCCCCCGCATATAATTATAAAGCGCCAGGGTTATAAAGCCATACGAGCAATACAATATTATTAAAGCATTTAACCAAAAGGTTTCTTCAGCCAGTATGTTTACCCGGCTGGGCAACATCAGCATTTGCCGGAAGTAAGCGATGGCGATCAATATAATGACGCAGTAGTTTACAAGAATTACATTAGATGGAAAGGTCAACAATGGCTGCAAAACAAAAAGGTTGAACAGTGCAAAGGCAGGAATTACTACTGCCGCTATGGCAATCAGCCTGTGCATTAGCCTTCCTTGCAACAGGTGCCGGTACATCAGTGCATAGAGCAGCAGTTCGGCAATGTTGAAAAAATGATACACTGGATTACTATTCCGAATGGTTCTTCCCATCACCCTGGCAATAATTTCCGATACCAGTGTTACGCAAATAAGCACCACAAGTACTTTAAACGGTGGCTTGAGCTTTTTAAATACTATACTCCCTAACATAGAAATGCACAGGAGTAAGATGAGGTAAATGATGTCTGAAGTGGGCATGCGGTAAGAATCTATTATTGCTCGTAATTAATATTGGTGGGGCAAAACTCCGGGCAGGGGTTTACATGCTGGAAGTATAGATCATCTATATCGTGTTCAAACTCTTTGGCATCTCGTTTAGTTGCAACAAGCACCAATGTATAGCGGCCAGCCACGCTGCCATGCCGGGGGTCTTTAGCAAAATAAATGCGCACACCATCGGCCTCTTTTTGCTTGAGCAAACTGTCTAAAACGCCCTTTCTTATTACAAAACCATGTAGTGGGTCTCCGCTTGCTGTTCTTAGAGGAGCTGATGACGCATCGTTCTCAATACGATAGTTTTTAATGTACACTTTTGCGGTATCCTTATGGATTACTTCGCCGCTCAATATCCCTTTCTCTTTGTTAGGCAAGTGGCTGCCGAAATAGATCATGGGGCGGGTAGTATCAGCCGTTCCATCAGCCACTGCTTTAGCATTTGTAGTATCCTCAGCGGCTGCGTTGTTATTGTCGCCCCCGCCACAGGAGAAGAGAAACAGGGATGTTGCCATCAATAGCAGAAAGTTGGTTTTCTTTTTCATTGAGTTTGGTTTTAGTTTGGTACAATATACAAAATCAATAAAAACTCTCCAACAGGTTATTGGCGCAGGCTTTTTCGTAAAGCAGGATAAAAAGAATACCGGCCTGCTTTGGCTGTTAAGCTTTGCACAGGCCGGCATCCCTATCTTGTCTAACATCTAATATCTAATAGCTAACATCTACTATCTCACAACATTTCAACCCATTACTCCCTATCCTCCGTTACTGTGGCCTGGCCGATGGCCGAGGCAATGCTGCCTGCTACTACCAGGTAGCCACCAATCTTAATAATGAGGGCAGGCAATACCACCGGCGACCCTAAGATGCTTGCGCCCACGGCTGCCACTATCAAACCAATGTTGCGAATGGTTTGGAAGAACTTCGGGGTGGGACTATTTACTCTTTCTTTTATACTCATCGTTTTTGTTTTTGTTGTTTTAAAAAAGGAGTACCGGCATGCTACGGCTGTTAACCTTTTTATTGAGCACGCCGGCACTCTTATCATCCCTGTCTATTGTCCATCATCTGCCATCTATCATCTCCCTACACTACATCCACCTTAACCAGCTTCACCGCGTCAAACCTTCCTCCGCCGGTTGCATAATCAACGCCATTAATGTGCTCGTAAAATGCAATACCCAGCGAAACCAATACCGGCTGTGTTGTACCAACAGGTATCGTTGTGTCCAGGCTAATCGCCGCAGTAGGATCATCATCCAGTGGCAACATAGCCGTCCACGCACTCTTTGAAATGCTTGTCCCATTCAGGAAATCTACAACGGCAGTTCCGGCCCTTAGTTGAAAATGAGTGGCGCCTTCCGGCACTTCAAGTTTCAGGTTAGGTACAAAAGGAGCTATTGTCACTTTTACAGTTCCTGCCGCGCGATCAATGTCAGTTTCGTACTCCGTGTAAAGCAGGTTTTCTATACTCGCTTCACTGCCGAAATTGAACCCTTCTATCAGTTTCAGGTTTCCGTCCACCACATTCCGTTGTCCAAACGCACTTGTACCATCTGCCTTCACCGCTTTCATCAATTCGGTTTGCATTTTCGACGATACCCTGTACTTCCTCGTGGTCCTCAAAACATCCTTCATTGCCGTTCTTATCAGCGTCCCTGCTTTACCGGCTTTGCCAAACTCTGCTGCGTGCAAAAGCACCTTCACAAACCTTGGATCATTACGCATCACTTCACCGTTCATATTTGTTCGCTGCCGCACTATAAAACCATCCTTGGTCTCAGCAAACGTCATATCGCCAAAACTTCCACTCTTTATCCTAATCGGACCTTTTTGAATACCCATACTTTTATTTTTTTCGGTTATTAATTGTTACAACATGCTACTGCCATTCTGCAACAGCAATAAGGTTCAACCGAAATATTCATATTTGTATTTTGCAATGTCTCTCGTAGAGGACATTGCAAACCATACCGGGGACATTGCAAACCATTTTCGCCCACGCACACCTTCTCCATCACCCCCAAAAAAAGGAGCTTTTTGGGTAGCAAGTCCGAGGCTAGTCCGAAGCAAGTCCGAGGTTAGAGTGAGGATAGAGCGTCTCACGCCTGTTCCATCCAATACGCATAGTCCCGGGTCGGCACATTAAAAACAGGAATTAGCTACGGCGCTTAAAAACAAATTCAGCAAACCCTGGCAGTCATGCTCTATAAACCAACTCCGCCAGTAATGAAAGTTTCTCGCAGTCGGTTCCTCCATCATCTCCAACACAGCCTCACCAAATGCCTTGTATTCCAACCGGTGAAGTGGGTAGCTCTTCCGCTTTTGCACAAGCCTTTCATACCATTCCTCCGTACCATAAAATCCTTTGCTGTTACTCGCGCTAAACCACTCCGATGGCGCAGGCAGGTAGCACCCTGGATTCATCAGCAGGTAATTTTTTGCCATCAGCACCCGCTGCACAATCTCGCTGTACATCTTATCTGCATCATCGCTGTTGATGAGTAAACCCGCCAGCAATGCTTTAGTCTCCTCTTTCTCTGCGCCACTTAACTCTGCTCCGTTCCAAAGCACTGTATAAGCCGCGCAGTACGCTGCATCCCGCAGCAGCTTTATCTTTAAATCAAGGTCTGCATATCCCTTTATCAGTCGCATCGTTGTGGCTTCATTTTCTCTTCTGCTGTCTCTTATCGCTGTCATATTAAACTGTTTTTTTAATTAAAATTTTTGTGTCCTCTCTCATCCTTTTTACTAGCAGGCCATCTTCATCTTCAGCAAACCAGGTTTGCGTCATCCTCATGGCATCCCTTCCTGTAACACCATAGTATTTCAAAATGCTGTTAGGCGATAGCCGCTCTGCCATTGCCGACGTCTCATGTCCGCTTACCACATCTTCCAGGTTGTCATCAAAAGCCAATTCAGTTATACGCAACTTCACAGGCACCTTGCGCTTCATGCAATCCTTAAAAT